>JBOFSS010000116.1:0-12513 GCA_051651665.1 Mycoplasma sp. | reverse complement strand
GTAGTTCCAGAAGCTAATGATTTTACTGTTGTTGAACCAACTTTTGTAGGAATAACTAAATTCCCAGTTTTTGCTCATTCAATTCCAGCTGTTGAAGTCACTCAATTTGGAGTGATTGTTAAAACACCAGAAGAGTTGATAGTGAATTGTTCATAAATAACTTCATCTTTATTTTTAATCAATCCATTAAATCCACCTGATCATTGTGTTCTATTAGTATAAAGTTTATTATTGTCATGAATTTCAATTGTAGAAAATGCATTACTATAAAAAGCATTGCTTCCAATGGTTTTTAGAGAATTTGGAAGTGATAACTCACCGCTTAGTAAACTACATCCATAAAAAGCAGATGAGCCAATTGATGTAAGTGTATTTGGGACAGTGAAGGTACCAGTAATTTTATTACAGTTTTTGAAAGC
This sequence comes from Mycoplasma sp., assembly GCA_051651665.1. GTDB lineage: Bacteria > Bacillota_I > Bacilli_A > Mycoplasmatales > Mycoplasmoidaceae > Mycoplasma_L. The sequence goes on along the minus strand of JBOFSS010000116.1, from coordinate 12,094 downwards.
ATTTGTACCTATAGATGTTATTGAAGTTGGTAAGGTGATAGCTCCACTCAAATTAGTACAATTTTCAAAAGCACTATTAGAAATAGTTTTCAATTTATTTGAAAGTGTTAATTTACCAGTAAATCTAGAATTTTTAAAAGCACTAGAGCCGATTGACGTAACTGTTTGTGGGATGGTTAAAGAATTAGTTGCTTTAGTACAATTCTCAAAGGCACTATTACCTATTGTAACAAGTGAAGTTGGCAATATTATAGAAGTTAATTTAGAACAATTTTTGAATGCATTATTGTTGATTGTTTTTATTGAATTCGAAAAATTTAAAGTTGTTAAATTACTAGCATTTTCAAAAAGTTTGCTTGGTATAGTTTGAATTTTATTATTGTTTGTAAAATCGATTTTTACAATTTCACTTTTAATAGAATCGAATGCATTCTCTTTAATTGATTCAATACTAAAATCTTTAATTTGTGAAGGTATATTTAAATCCCCATTTTTAAAGAATTCGTATTCGGAATAGTCACTTGCCATTCCAATAATTTCGTTATTTAATTTATCAAATTTAAAACCATTTAAATTTATTACATTATCTGGACTAGAGATTATTGGGGCATTGTTTTCTTTTTTATTAGATAAGACCAATGGGACAGTAATAGAAGTTGTAATTCCTGCTACAAAAATTAAACTCAATCCTGAAATTAATCATATTTTTTTATTTTTAATTCAAATATTACTATTTCTAGATATATTTAATTTTGATTTAGAAGTTCTTGATCTAGATTTATTTAACTTTCGACGATTTTTTTTATATTTATTTGAAATTCTTGATGTATTTGATTTTTTAGTCACTTTATTTCCTTCTCATATTTAATGAAATAATTATTTTTTTTAACAAAATTTTGGTTATATTTATGTGCAAATAACATTTAATGATAACATTTCCATTAAGAAATATCAATATGTATACACGTCTATTAATTAAGACGGTATTTTCAAAAGCTTTATAATCCAAAATTTGTAGTACATCAAATTTAAAATTATTGTAAATTTGCAAATTATATGACTTAACTCAATTTACCAATGATATGAAGGAAAATTTATTATTCAAAAATAAGTTTATAAATACCCATATGTAATTAAATCATGAACAAAAAACTTTCAAAAATTACCATATTTTTGAATTCCTCAGAACTTAAGAAATGATTTATATAATAAATACTATAGAAAATTTAAACCAGAAGATAAGGGAGTTCTCTAAAATAAACGAAAGATTAATAAGGGAAATTAATAGAGCAACATAGTTTATATATCAATTTAAAATACAAGACATAATCGAACAAAGGTAGTTTGTAATCGGTGTGTGATTATAAAAGAATTATCTACATTGTTTCAGAATGATGAAGAGCATAAGATTATATGCTCTAAATATATAGTGAATCTACATCATATTGTGAATTTGTACAAAACTGTTTACGGTGCCGTTTTTTATAAAACTGTTCATGCTTTCGCAATATTATTTAATAAATTTAAATATATTTCTTAATATTTTCCTATTATAAATATAATATATACATTAAGATAATAATAAGGATTAATAATGGAATCAAATAAATATATTAATGCTATGAGGAATCTGGCATTACAAGCATTAGAAAAATCTAAATCAGGTCATAGTGGAATGGCCATGAGTGCAGCCCCTTTAACATTCACACTGTATACAAACCACATCAACATAGAAGCTAGTAATCCGAAATGAATTAATAGAGATAGATTTGTTCTAAGTGGTGGTCATGGATGTTTAAGTATTTATACGGTTCTTCATTTTTCTGGTCTTATTTCATTAGAAGAAATGCAAGAATTTAGACAAGGTCTCGAAAATGTAGCTGGTCATCCTGAATATGACAAAAATAACTTCATAGATGCTTCAACAGGTCCATTAGGACAAGGAATCGCCAATGCTGTTGGAATGGCAATAGCTGAAAAATATTTAGAACATAGGTGATCTAACTTGAAAGGGTTAATAGATCATCATACTTATGTTGTTTGTGGAGATGGAGATTTGCAAGAAGGTATTTCATATGAAGCTATGAGTATTGCTGGTAAATTAAAATTGAACAAATTGATCATGTTGCATGATTCTAATGATTTTCAATTAGATTCAGATGTTAAGAAAGTTAATGATGAAAATATTAAAATGAGAGTGGAATCTCAAAATTGAAACTATTTAACATGTGATGGAGATGCAGACTCTATAAATATTTGTATTGAATTAGCAAAGAAAAGCAAAGATAAACCAACATTCATTGAAGTTAAAACAATAATTGGCGAAGGAACTAGTGCAGCTGGTTCTTATAAAGCACACGGGTTTGCAATTAATCATTCAGAAATTGAACATGCAAATGAATATTATGAAATGAATTATGCAAGTTGATCTTGACCAAAAGAAATCTATGATTATTTTGATTCGAAAGTTATTGTGAGGGGTTCTAATAAATATGATGAATGAAATAAACTACTTAATCACTATTTAAATACAAATCCAGAAGAGACAAAACAACTATTAGATAATTTTGAAGATAATTTTGAAGATTACTCAAAATTACTAAATATAGATGAAATTAAGAATAAGAATGATGCAAGTAAAACATATTTAAAGACTTTCTTCGATCAACTAGTTGACACAAAAGATATTATGACATTATGTGCTGATGTTGCATCAACTACGAATTGTAAGATTGGTAATGAAATATTTAATGATGGAACACCAGCGCCATATGTAATGTTGGGAGTTAGAGAATTTTCAATGGCTGGTATTCAAAATGGTATCTTATTCCATAAAGGTGTTAAATGTATTTCTGGATTATTCTTATCATTTGTTGATTATCTAAAAAGTGCTATGAGAGTTGGCGCAATGTGCAAACTTCCAAGTACCTACATATTAACTCATGATACATATAAGGTCGGTCCAGATGGACCTACTCATCAACCATATGATCAATTACCAATGTTGAGAGCAATTGATAATGTTTATGTTTTAAGACCATGTGATGAAGTTGAAACGTTTGCAAGTTTAAAAATGGCATTTGAATCAAAAGATAGAACACATTGTTTAGTTTTAACAAGACAAGGTATGCCATCGCAATACCCAACATCGATTGATAATTTTGAAAAAGGCGGATACATTATTCATGATGAAAAAGATGCTGATATTACTTTGGTTGCAAGTGGTAGTGAAGTGGAATTAGCAATGGAAGCAGTTCATGCTTTGAAAGAAACATTTAACATGAAGGCTAAAGTTGTTTCTTGTCCGAGTTTAAAATTATTTTTAGAACAGGATGCATCATATATTGAAAGTGTACTATGTTCTTTTAATGGTGCAATCACGATTGAAGCATCGAGTGAAACACTTTGATACGATCTATCAAAATACACTAAAAAAGTAAGAATTATAAGAGCAACTAAATTTGGTAAATCCAAAGATGGAAATAAATTGTATAATGATATGGGTTTCAATGTTGAAAACATTATAGAAAAATGTCAGGAGTTAATAAATGAAAAAAATTTCTAATATAGCAATACTAACTTCAGGTGGAGATTCACCTGGAATGAATAAAACAATCATGACGATTGTTGATAATGCTACAAAGCATGGCATCAAGTCATTTGTAGTATTAAATGGATTTGAAGGTTTATACACAGATAGAATTAGAGAAGCTAATGTTCGTATCTTAGAAAATAATGCTAACCTAGCAGGTAGTTGCATCCTAAGTAGTCGTTTTCCTCAATTTAAGGATGATGAAGTTACTAAGGTTTGTATAGAAAATTTGAAAAAACATAAAATTGATTTAGTTTTTGTTTTAGGTGGTAATGGTAGTTATCAAGGTGCTAGAAAACTTAAAAATTTCGGAATTGATGTAATTGGTTTACCATGTACTATTGACAATGATATTGCACATACAGAATTCACTATAGGATTTGATTCAGCTTTAAATGCTGTTACAGATACTATTGATATGCTAAAAACTACTTGTGATACACATGGCAATACTATGTTAGTTGAAATAATGGGTAGACATTGTAGTGACTTAACGATTGCAGCAAGTAGTGCAACGAATGTTGATTACATAGTTACTCCTTACAATATAATTGATAAAGATAAATTTTGTGATGTTGTTCAAAAAATAAGATCAATCCCACACAAAAAATCTGCACTTATATTAATTACAGAATTAATGTACACTGGTAAAGAAGGTGCTCAAATGTCATTATCTGACTTAAGAGCTTATATTGAAGAAAAGACTAAAATTCCTACAAAAACTCATGTTATTGGATTTGTTCAAAGAGGAGCTAAACAAACAGCTATTGAAAGATATAACGCTTCACGTATGGCGAGCTTTGCTGTTGAATGTGCTGTTAAAGGCATTGTTAACGTTGCAGTTGGAATTAATGGTCCTACTGAGCATTACACTAGCATTGATGAAGATTTCGATAGCAATGAAAGTTCATCTAAAGTACTTAAATCTTTAGAAAACGTTAATATTATTGATTTCAAAAAATAAGCATTATTCATTTAAGATTTTTATTAAATAAAAGCCGCCTGTTAAACAGACGGCTTTTGTAATCTTTTTATATTTAAATGGTTTTAAGAATATTACCAGCTTCATCGAAGCCAGCGGCTAATGATTCTTCTAATAAAGTTTTAGCTTTGTTTAAATCTTTTTCCACACCTTTAGCTTCAATGTAACAAATTGCTAATTGATATAAAGATTCTGGGTCAGATTGTTCGGCAGCTTTTTTATATCAATCAAAAGCTTTAACTAAATCAACTTCTACACCTTCGCCATTTTCATAAGCGCAAGCCATATTAAATTGAGCGTCTACATCTCCTTGATCAGCAGCCTTTTTATATCAATATAAAGCTTTATCCATATCAGCTTCTACACCTTCTCCATAATCATAAGCACAGGCTAAGTTATATTGTGCTCCCGCATGATTTTGCTCAGCAGCTTTTTGATATCATGAAAAGGCTCTTGCCAAATCAACTTCTAGTTCCTCGCCATTGTCTAAAGCACAAGCTAATTCATATTGAGCTTGTACATCTCCGTTGATAGCGGCGATTTCTAGTTCAGCATAATCAACTTCCCCATCTTCGAGAAACTCTGTTTCATCTGTTTCATTATTTATTTTTGGTTTTGAAGATTGCATTTGGACTCCTATGTCATTAAAAAAATTATAGCATATTGATTTAATTACTATGTTTATATCTTTTTTATAAATTTAGCCGGAACTCCACCATAGATAGAATTTGGTTCTACATTTTTGTTTACAACAGAACCTGCAGCAATTATAGAATTATCACCGATAGTTACATTTGATAGTATAGTTGAACTTGAACCTATTCAAACAGATTTACCAATTTCAATTTTTCCTAATATTAATTCATTTCTTTTTTCAGGTATTTGGTTATGATTAACTGTGGCTAATACTACATTGTGTCCTATCAATGTTTTATCTCCTATGATAATTCCACCTTGATCTTGAAACTTACATCCTGAATTAATAAAAACTTCTTTTCCAATTATAATATTTTTTCCAAAATCAGTATTGAATGGCGGGAATAATCGCACTGTTTCATCAAGTTTATAGCCAAATAAAATACTTAATTTTTCTCGTAGTTCAGATTGATTATAGTAGTTGCTATTAATTTCCATCGTTAATTTGATTGCTAATTCACAATTTGAATCTAAGAAATTAATAATATCTGGCGAATCGCTAATTTGTTTATTTGTGGTTAAAAATTTTCTATATTCAAAAATATCCATATTATTTTACAACTAATCATTTTGGATCAATATATAGCGGCTTTTCTTTATTAATTTTATCTGTGTATAAAATACCATCCAAGTGATCAATTTCATGTTGAAAACAAATTGATAATAATTCAACAGCTGAGATTTCGACAATTTCACCTGTAAATAAATCGATAGCTCTAACAATTATTTTATAGTTTCTTGGAATGTTACCTTTTTGATCCTTTGCAACACTCAAACACCCTTCGCCACCATTCACAAATGAAAAAACTTGACTCTTAGCTATTATTTCTGGATTAGCTAATAAATATTTATATTCTTTGTCATCATCAAAATGAATATAAATAATTTTTTTGAATAATCCCATTTGCGGAGCAGCAACAGCAATTCCAGGTCTAATCTTATGTTTAGAGCATGTGTTATCATAGCAAGAATCTACATATGAAACCATTCTGCTAATAATCGTGAGATCATCTTGAGTAATTTCTGTTACATCAATTGATTTTTCTTTTAACCTTGGATCTGTATCAAAAATAATTCAATCCATTGTTGGACTTAATTTTTCTAATTCTTGTATTTTTAAAGTTGATAATTTACCTTGCATGTAAAATCCTTTCATTAAATAAATCCATAATTTGTTGAACAATAGATTCTGGATTTAAAAAACTGCAGTCTATTCTTATTGCATCAATTGCTTGAGCTAATGGTGCAATTTTTCTATTATAGTCTCTATCATCACGCTCTTTAACATCTTTTTTAATCTGATCTAAACTTTTGTTCTTGATATTTAATTCTAGGTTGTGATTATGTATTCTTTCAGCTCGTACGTCAATACTTGCATCAAGAAATATTTTGATTGTTGCCTTAGGTAATACAAGAGTGCCAATATCTCTACCATCAACAATGATGTTCTTTGATTTTGAAATTGATGCAATGATCTTATTCACAAAATCCCTAACTTCGGGATAGACAGCGAATTGACTTGCTAGATTTGAACACTCTGGGCTTCTAATTTCTTTTGTGATATCAATGTTGTTCAACAATATCATTTCTGGGTTTCAATCAATTTTAATTTCATCAAAGAAATTTTTATTAAAAATTTTTGGCACTTGATTTTCTAAATTATTTTTGATTACAAAATATGCAATTGTCCTATACAAAGAACCAGAATTCAAATAGTCAAATTTTAATTCTTTAGCTAGTAGAAAAGCTATTGTTGATTTTCCCGAACCAGCAGGTCCATCTATTGCTATACTGTAATTCATATTGCCTCCTAAATTATTAATAATATTGATGTTATTACAACAAGAACTAAACTCACTATTAAAGTAACTGCAAATATTATGTATAAATTCTTGTAGTCCTTGGATAACTCTATTTTATCAGTTTTAACTTTATTATCATAAGTCTTATTGGACAATTTAATTTTTACATCTTCAAGAACTTTATTCAAAGCTGTTAAATCTTCATTTGAAGTTTCAGGAAAGTTTTTTACTTTATTATTAATGCTTATTCAATCAAACTCAATTTTATTTAAAATATTTTCTTGTGTTTTGAATTTATCAAGACTTTCCTTTGATAATTGACCATTTTTATCTATAAGAAAAGAATCATTTTTATAACTATCTGCAACAGATACATCATTATGGATTTTATCCAAGAGATCTTGATTTAATGTATTGATAATAAAATTCAACGATTCATATTGAGTTGAAAAATTTGGTTTAAAATTTTGACTGTGCATAAGCTCAATATCATTATTAACATTTTTAAGTATTGATTCATCAATTGCATTAATAGAATTTATCAATTTAACTAATTTTTTATCACTTGTTAGTGGACTAGAAAGTTTTAGAGATAAATTATTAATTTCATCTCTATATTCACTTCATATATCAACTCTTTTTTTGAATTTAGTTTGATTCATCATAAGTTAATTATACTTTATACATAATATATATAAAATAGTAATTCAGAATAGAGGATATTTTTACAAAAATTATTTTGCTATTTTTGAAATTTCACACATTATTTTATCAATTTCAATAGTGGATAATGTTGCATCAAGGTTCGACATTTTAACTGATAAAGTATATGTTGTTTTATCACCATCTTTGAAAAGGTCTTTAACTCAACATTTTGTAACATAATTTATTTGGCATATACTATCAATCATTTTATTGATATCAATTTTATTCTCTATCTCAACATTAAAGTCTCTGCTCACTGTTGGGAATTCACTAATACGGTTTAATTTGATGATTGGGGTGTGATTGATAATTTTATCAATATTCAAAGAAACGATGTAAACATCTTTTTGAATATCATATTTTTTTAATGAAGAACTTTTAACTCTAGCAATATAACCAATAATTTCATCTGAAATTTTAATTGCTATAACTTGATTTGGGTATACTTCAGAAACTGTGGAACTTGTTAATTCAAAAGAAACATTTACGTTGACACTTAATGCCATATTTTTAATAAATGATTTCAAAGTTATTAAATCAACTATTGTATTTGAATTAGTTATTTTTTCAGAAATTAGTGGTTTAACAAATACCATTGACAAATTATTAAATATTTCATTATCAGAAACAGTAATTGGTTGGATTTCAAAAATATTTTGTAAGTCTCTTTTACGATTCATATTGTATTGAATAGTTTTCAACATTTCATCAAATAAACTATGTCTTAAAACTTCTCTTTTTTTAGAAATTGGGTTTGCTATTTTTACTTCATGATTAACATTGAAGAAATTAAACATTTTATATTCTTCTATAGAAGATAGGTTATATGTTTTCACCTCGAACATATTATTGCTAATAAGATATTGTTTTAGATTATTTTGTTTAGAAAATTTATTAGAATTTTCTAAGAGGTTAACACTGAATTCTGGAGATCTTGGAACTAATTTGTTTATATCAACTATCTTCATAATTTCTTCATAAACATCATACTCATTTTGAATATCAATTCTTGATGGATGCACATAGTATTTATCTTTTGTTAGATATGCATTCTTTTTAAAATCAACTTTATCTACACCAATAAATTTCAACATTTCTTCTGTTTTGTAAGTAATCACATTACTTTTAATTTTTTGAAAGTTATGGATATATTTAAATTTAATATTTTGTGCTTTTAAATGATCACAAATAGAATTAAATGTGTGTTGTGTAATTCATGAACTAAACGGTTTAGAGAAAAAAGCTTGAGCTTTAGTTTGAACTTTCATAGCGATAGCTGTTTTTCTAACTAATTCTGGATTGAAATTAGCAACTTCAATAATAACTGATTGACTTTCATTAAATTTAGATTTATCTGAACCAATAATCCCTGCTATATTAATTAATTCGCTGCCATGGTAAATACCAATTGATTTTTCAGGGACTTTATATGTTTTACCATCTAAGGCTAAAAAATCACTTTCTTTTGGGGTTTGTTTTATAGTCATTTTTTTAATATCAATATTGGATGCATCATAAATATGAATAGGGTTACCAAACGAAATTGTGAACAAGTTCATTAAGTCTAAAATATTATTATGAATTTTATACCCGCAACTCATAAGAACCTGTTTTTCATGCCAATTTGGTTCATAGCAAGGAAGTGAAGGTACATAAATCAAACTGAAATCAGAAGCTAAATTATTATTCAATTTGAAATCGAATAATGGTTTTTTATAACTATTAGAAAGATCTAAGTCAACAGTATTCTCAATTTGCAAACCGAAACATAATTCGTTTACTAATAACGTTACAGCATTGAGGTCACTTCTATTACTTGGTATTGATAAATCATAAATAACATCATCGTTGCTTATATATTTAAAAATATTAGTATCACCGATTTTCCCTTTATTAAAGAGCACTATTCCATCAGCATCGTCATCGTGCATATTTTCAATTCCTATAATTGTTAATTCTTGAAAACCACAAAGCATACCGCAAGATTCTACACCTCTTATAGTTTTTTCCTCTATTACTCTTCCATCTAAGAACTTAGTTCCAATAGGCGCATAGATTGCATACATTTTAGATTTAATATTTGCAGCACCACAAACTACCATTACCACTTTATCTTTACTTAATCTAACTTTAGCAACATTTAGTTTATCTGCATTAGGATGTTGGTCAACTTCTTCTATATAGGCTATCTGTAAATTTTCCATTTCAAAATGAGTCAAAATTTGTTCAACTTCAATTCCGACCCTATTACATAAAGATGTAAAATCTGCATTACTTAACTTGTTAAATATTGGATTAAAACTGCTTAATATTTTTTTACTAACTAACATACTATCTACCTTTTATATTGCTTATTTATTTCAAAATCATTATTATAGAAATCCCTAATATCAGAAACCCCATATTTTAGCATTGCAATTCTTTCAACACCAATACCAGCAGCGATACCAGTATCAATTTCTCTGATGCCAGCAAATTTAATAACGTTTTGGTTCAACATACCAGCACCTAGTATCTCAATTCATCCACTTTGTTTACAAATGTTGCAACCTTTATTTCTACATTTTCAACATTCAACATCAACCTCAAAACTAGGTTCAGTGAATGGAAAATAGCTTAATCTATATCTTACATTTAATTCTTGACCGAATAAGTGTTTAATAAGGCCGTTAATAATAAACTTAAGATTGGATAAATTAAGTCCTTTTTTTACTCAAACAAAATCTATTTGAGTGAATTGGTGAGAGTGAGTGGCATCATCTTCATCACGTCTATAAACATTTCCATAAGAAAATACTCTGATGTCTTTTTTAGATTTATTCTTATTTAAATATATTGCACTTGTTGATGTACAATGTGTTCTTAATAATCTTGATGAATCGATAAAGAAAGAGTCATGCATTTCTCTTGCAGGATGGCCTTTTGTTATATTCAAAGCATCAAAATTAAATTTTTCTTTTGTTAATTCATTGTCAGAAACTAATTCAAAATTAAAATTAGAGAGGAATGCTGCTATTTCTTCTATTGTTGAATTGATAATATGGTGTGTTCCGACATTGAAAACATCAACTTCTAATGATAAATTTTTATCAACAACTAAATTAGGATCACATTCAGTTAATAACTCATCTAGTTTAGATTGCACTAATGATTCAACTTCATCTTTAATTTTATTGATTGTTTGGCCAAAAGCTTTTTTATCTTCAGCATTTTTTAATTCTACATATAATGGTGAAATATATTTTTTCACAAAAATATTTTTACATTCAATAACTTTTTTTTCAAGTTTACATTCAGCTAATTCTTGTTTTAATATTTCAATATCTACTAACATTTCAATTCCTCTTCTTTTGTTTTAATGAATAATTCACTTTCATACTCATAACCCATACGCATATAAAAAAATGATTTAGCCATCAATGATAATATGATGATTATCATTGATATTGTAATTATCATTAAAATTATCAAAAGAAATCCCATTCAAAAAATGGAAGGATCTGTTGAATTCAAGGAATCAGAATACTTTAAACAATAATAAACAATGGAAAGAACTAACATTGCAATTGCTATCAAAAGTCATATTGATTGATATATAAAATATTTAGTATACTTATTTAAGTTTGTTTTCTTCATCAAATAATCCTTTATAGCAAGATGACTTATTCATATCATAATTATAAAATAATTTATGTTTATTCTTATTGTGTAAATTAATAATTTTAGTCTTTACTGAAATATCAATTTCTTCGTTTGAAAGGAATTTATCAATATCCTTGTATTTAATACCTAAATCTTCTTCATCTGATTGATTTTCAGATAATCCTGCAGATGGTTTTTTAGTTTGTAAAAATGGAGGTAAATTGTAATATTCAGCAAGCATAAAAACATCTCGTTTTAAAAATCCGTTTAGCAAGCAAATATCAACACCATTATCTCCAAATTTTGTGAAGTACCCTGTATATAGTTCATCTAAATTAGAATTGCCAATTACTAATGCCTTTTTGTTAAATGCTTGATCATATAAAAACATCATTCTCATTCTTGACTTCAAGTTTCCAACTGCATGCTTATTTTGTTGATTAAATTCATTTTTCATTGAATTTAAAAGATTTGTTAAATTCACTTCATTAATTTTTATATCAAGTGAATTAGCAATTGACTTTGCATCTTCACAATCTCTACTAGATGATTCAATTCCAATAAAATATGCATTAATATTTTCTTTTGGTAAAGCTTCGTTTAAAATAGCTAAACTAACTGCTGAGTCAACACCGCCACTAATTCCAATGACAACATTTTCTACATTATTATCTT
>JBOFSS010000115.1:0-5072 GCA_051651665.1 Mycoplasma sp. | reverse complement strand
AGCCGATAAAATCAGTGATGATTTAGTATCAACAGCCCTAATTTGACCAGAAAACCTTTCTAATAACTTATGTTTTGGAAATTCTTTATGTAAAGCATTAAGATCATTAACTTTATTTTCCTCTGAGTTGGTAGTAATTTGTGTATCTTTTATATCAGCAATGTTATTCTTTTCAATTTCGTTCATTTAATTATTATATATAAAATATATTTTAATCACAATCTAAATATGACCTTTTAGCATGTTGGTGTTAGTAATTGTTATATTTATAAAAATGATTATCGTAAATAAGATAGTTAATTTTAATAATGTGTTTTGAAAAATGAAAGTTATTATAAACTAAAAAAAGATATGAAAATTAATGCCATACAACAAAATTATTCTAAGAATAGAATAATAATCACAACAGAAAAATATAACTATTTTACTAATTAAATAAATGTTAAAATACTATTTAACCAGAAAAGAATAATCAGGCCTTTGAAAGTCTTTGTATGAAGATAATTGGTGAATATAATATGAAACATTACTAGAACTTTTTAAAAATTTTGAAATCAATGAAACTTTAGATATGTTTAAGATAATTGGGAGGGACACAAGGTTGAACATCCCTCATTTGATGTAGTCATTGAATTATATTGAAGAGAGAATGATATGGTGAATGTTCAATTTATTTAAAAGGATTTCAATCAATAAAATAACTCATTATGTACCCTTAATCAAGCATACATTTAGTAATGGTAATTTAAAAGAAATTTCAAAAGTAATAAATAGAGTTAAAGAAAAAATAAGAATTAAACTAAATTAAACACATTTACTAATGTTAATCTGTATCATAATAAATTAAATTTATTTACTATCTAATATTTGATAATCATATTATCTTGTAACTCAAATTAACATTTTATATAAAATCCACTATAATCAATGTATAGGTGTTTATATTGGAAAAATTATCATTATATTTAGGTTTAATCACTGATTCAATAGCAATTGTATCGTTAGTAGTTATATTAATATTAATCATATTGTATTTTATATCTTTATATTTTAAAGGTGTTGTTAAAAAACAATTAACAGCTTTCATTAAATCTTTTGAAGTACAAATCCATGGTTCAAGTAAACAAATATCATTTAATTCTCACAATAATACTGATGAATTACAAAATAAGTTTTTTCGATTAATTCATTCATTTTATCCAGATTTATTATTAATAACTCAAACTAAAAGAAAGCATACTAAAATTACAATAAACGAAATAGAAAGATTAACTTCTTCTAAAGCTTTTTTTGAAGTTTTAAAACAATATCGAAGTATAGGTGATTTTAAAAAAGAAATTAATTTAAATTGAATCAATAAACAAACAATTCAAAATGAAAGAGTGATTCAAAAATTAGCTGACACTATCACTGAATTTGATAATCAATACCAATATAATTCAAGTTTACATTATGTAACTGATTTTTCCTCTTACTTTAAATGAGAGGTTAAAATTGAAGATGGTGACAATAATTATTTATATTCAATCTTACTTGATCAATCATTACATCTAATTGAAAATAATTTGAACAATGAAGAAACAACTAATAAATTTATGAAATTATTAAATAAATAATCGTTATATTAATTTTCATTATCTATATATAATATTTGATGATTATTTTATATCAATAAATACAAACTTTTCTACAGGATAAAACAAGCATTATAATTAATAATGCATTTATGATGGAAATGTTTTTAATTATTTTTTAAAGAACTGTACAAATGATAAATCACAACACTCTAGATATAACTGCTTGAATTATATTTTAAAACTACTTCACTTAGATTTCTAATAAGTAAAGTAGTTTTTTTATCTTTTAAAGATTATTTTTTTGTTTGTTTTTTGTTTATATTGATATTTTCTCTTAAGTTTTTAATGTTATAGTTAAAACCATTGTTAATTGATTGGATTGTTTGATTTATAACTTCAGGTGCTGATCATGCTTTGACTTTTGTAGGAGATAGTTTTTCATTTTTTGATCCTAATCCTAATTGGCCATAACTGTTATTGCCTCACATATATAAAACTCCGTTTTTAATAATTCCAGAGTGAAGGTTCCCTAATGAAACACTTGAAATATTTTCGTTTACCAATTCAGAGAGATCATGTTGACCTACTTTTGTAGGCGTTGAAACTTTTTGAGATTTTGAACCAATCCCCAATTGACCATGAGTATTACTTCCTCACATATATAAAACTCCATTTTGAATTGCAGATGAATAATTCTCACCTAATGAAACAATTATGTTTTCATCTCCATCATTTGAAGGCATATTAGTAACTTTTCCTGGTTTTGTTCTATTACCGGTTGTCTGAGTAGCTAATTGATAATTTGTATTATTACCTCAAATATAAATTTCATTATCTACAATAGCTGCTGAATTATTAGCAGCGGCTGATATTTGTGTTATTTTTAATTCAACACCTTCTGTTTCTGGAAATATAACTTTAGCAGGTGATTTTTTTGATTCTGTTGAACCTATTCCAAGCTGACCATTATTATTATATCCTCATGCATACATTTTTCCGCCCGCAATAGCAATAGAATGGCTAGCACCTAATGATACTTGAGTAACTTTTTTGTTTTCTCCGCCAAAATCTTCACATGCACCAGCTAACACTGGGTATTCGAACATAGTTTCAGTTGCATCTTCTCCGATACCTAATTGACCATTAAGGTTATTTCCTCAAGTATACAATTTACCATCCTCAATTGCTGCAGAGTGTTTAGAACCTAGTGATACTTGAGAAACGTTTTTATTCGGCATTTGATAATAAGTGCCCTCTCTTTCTCAAGCGGCCTTTGTAGGTAAAGAAACATAAGGATTTGAAGAACCAATGCCTAATTTGCCCACTTCATTACTTCCTCACATATATAAAACACCATTTTGAATAGCTGCTGAATTATTAGATCCAAGTGACATTTTTTGAATGTTAATATTTTCAAAACCAGAATCTGGATTGTTCTTTACTTTTACTGGATAATCTATGCTTCCAGGTTCATCACTACCTATACCCAATCCACCTTTATTATTTGACCCTCAAGTATACATCACACCATCCACAATAGCCGCTGAATGATTGTTGCCTAATTCTATTTGATCTATATTAACATCTAAATTATATATATTTGTTTGTTCTTCATTTCAATACCCTTGACTTCAAGTATCATGATTTGTAAATAAATCTTTTGCACCATCTTTTTCCTTGCCTCTTACAGAGATGCATTTAATATATTTTTCATCAGCTTTTGTATTTTCGTTAGATTGATCTTCATTAGTTCCGTCAAAGGCATTTTCACCAATTGAAGTAGTTTTATTTAAGTTTAATCCAGAGTTATTAGTTCAAATATTTTTTGCATCTTTAAATGCATTAATACCTATTTTCACTGTCTCTGG
This sequence comes from Mycoplasma sp., assembly GCA_051651665.1. Taxonomy (GTDB): domain Bacteria; phylum Bacillota_I; class Bacilli_A; order Mycoplasmatales; family Mycoplasmoidaceae; genus Mycoplasma_L. Next base: position 1,627 of record JBOFSS010000115.1, on the reverse strand, counting down.
TAATTTTAATTCAGCATCAATACTAGAAGCTCCTTCAAATGTATAATCTTGTATTTCTTCCATCGTTTCTAAGAATTGTAAATTATTTAATTGTAGTTTTGATGCTCCTTTGAAAGCTGATGCACCAAGTGATGAAACATGTTCAAAGTTAAATTTTGAGATTAAATTTTCACACCCTTCAAAAGACCCTTTACCAATTGATTCAACAGTAGATAAATTATTTGGACTATTAATTTCAGTTAATGAATTACATTTATAAAATGCTTCATCACCAATAGAAGTTAAGTCACCTAAAATATTTATTGTTTTAATATTATCATTATCTTTAAATGCATCTGAAGATATTTTATTTACTTTTGAAGGAATGATAATATTCCCATCATTTCATTCTGGACTTTCTGCATATCCATCAATTAACCCAGTCAATTCACCATCAGGTGTAATATTGTATAAGCCATCTGTAACAAACGAAACAATTAAATCGAATGATTTTTCACTGTTTTCAATGGTGTTACCATTATCATCTCAATATTTATCATATTTTATTTCTATTTTTTTAGTTAAAGTATCGATATTTTCAGAATTTATAATTTCAAATTTAGTTTCACCAGCAAAGGATTCTGAACTAGGGAATGAATTTATATTTTCTGGAATTAATTTTGAAAGTAATTCTTTGTTTTCAATAACTCCGATGCTCGAAGTGTTGGTTAACTTCGATATAAGCTGTTCAATGTGAATAGTTGTTTCAGCTTTTTGCTCATCATTGATTATAGTTTTTCTATCTCTAACAACATAATTACCTTTATAATCTTTTCTTCAAGTTTCAGGGTTATCATCTCATGATTTTGGAACTTTAATTACATCAATATTTTCGCTATTAGCAAAAATTGCTTCTCCAAACTCTGTCGTATTGTCAGATATAACTAATTCTGAGATATCTAATTTTTTTAAACCAGCAAATGCCCTTGATCCTATGCTTAATAAAGAATCAGGCAAACTTATTTTACGGATTTTTTCATTATTTTCAAATGCAGATGCAGCAATATTCTTAACTTCTTTATCATTTATTCTTTCAGGGATGTGGATTTCATCAATTAATTCAACTCATTCATCTTGAATGCCTTTGATTGTATATGTCGAACTCTCAAATTTAAATTGACTAGCATAATCAAATTTTGCTGTTCTTATAAATTCTTCATCAGAAAGAGGTTTTCCATTTGCATCAATCCCTTTATCAAATTTGAAATTTATTTCTAAAGTACCGCCATCATCGTTAGTTTCATTAGTGAAAGAATCTAAAATAATTGTTGTATCATTTACAAACCCCAAAATATTAAAATGTTCATTAAATAGTTCACTGTTGATATCGATCACATTATCTTTTCCACCTAATGAAGATATAAATGATTCAGGTTCTATTGCTTTTCTAGTATCTTTATTTTTAACTTCAATATTTGTTGCTCAGGAGTTAGATGATTTAATTACAAAACTAAATTCTTTTTCTTTTTCATGAAGAATCCCTTTTTCAAAATATTTATCCATAGTAAAGATAATTTCCATATCAACAATTTTTTCAGTTGATTCATTATTTTTAATAATTTTTTTCAAATAAAATTTTGTATTTGAT
>JBOFSS010000114.1:0-3894 GCA_051651665.1 Mycoplasma sp. | reverse complement strand
ATCAAGTACATCAAGTCTATTTGTTGCTGCGATAACTACGATTCCAGTACTTGTGTTGAAACCATCCATTTCAGCAAGTAGTTGATTAATTGTTTGATCAGCTAATCCACCACCAAATTCATTCTTACCACGTTTAGATGCAACAGAATCAATTTCGTCAATAAAGATAATTGATGGAGCTGATTTTCTAGCTTTTGTAAATAAGTCTCTAACTCTTTTTGCACCAACACCAACAAGCATGTCTTCAAATTGAGAACCTGATATTTGGAAGAATGGTACACCAGCTTCACCAGCAACAGCTTTTGCTAATAAAGTTTTACCAGTTCCAGGTGGTCCATATAATACCACACCTTTAGGAGTTCTAGCGCCCATGGCAGCATATTTTTGAGGATTTTTTAAATAGTCAACAATTTCAGACAATTCTTCTTTTTCTTCCTTAATACCAGCAACATCAGTAAACTTAACAGTGCTTGTTGCAAGTTGTGCTCCAGATTTCCCCATTGAGAAGATACCTTCTTGCCCACCACTTTGGGATTTAGCCATCTTATATATAAAGTAAAAGAAGAAACCATAAAGTAAGAAAGGAGTGAATGAAATAATTAAAGAGAATCAATCGATTCCAGCTGGTGCATGACTTCAATTTATTGCACCACTAGATAAAATATTATTGTAGAAAGATTGTAATGCCTTATTAGCGCCTTCACTATCATCTTTAGTTATAGTACCAATTCCAGAAATTGTATAAGCTCATGAATCATCTGTATTAGTTCCATTTATATCAACTCTAAAAGTTAAAGGGACTTCACCTTTTCTTGGTAAGAACATTCTATATGATTGAGCATCACCAGATGAAAGTTTATACGAATATGGTAATGTTGTACTTGTGTAAGAATAAGAATAATTAGCACCATTAGAACTAATAGTATAATCAATATCATTAGTAGTGGAAATGCTGTCAATTCGTGATATTGATTCCTCTGTTTTTCTTAAAGTGAAATATAAAATTAAACCAGTAGTACCACCCACTAAGAATAATACAACTAATCAAATGATTAGTTTTTTCTTTTTCTTTGGATCTAACTTTTTAGAATTTTCTTTTAATTGTGTTTTATCACCACCAGTTGAAGAAGTTGGCGTGACAACATTTTTTTCCATTTCCTTTTTCATATCTGCTTTATCATTTTCAGCAAATAAGTTATATATTTTAGTTTTAATTGATTTCATATATCCTCCTATTTTGAATATACTTCTTTTTTTAGAATTCCAATATATGGTAAGTTTCTAAAAAATTCCTGATAGTCAAGTCCAAAACCAACGATAAATTCATTTGGAATTGTGAAACAAGAATAATCAGGCGCTAAGTCAACAACTCTAGCTTCAGGTTTATCTAATAATGTTAATATTTTGATTGATCTACAATTTGTTTCTTTTAAAATATTAATTATTTGAGAAATAGTTTTTCCACTATCGATTATATCTTCAATTAATAAAATGTCTTTACCAGCTAAACTCAAAGTAAATGAATGAATTAATTCTGGTTCAGTCATAGCCTCTGTGTTCCCTTTGAAAGAACTTAAATTCATATAATCAATAACATAATCTAATTTGATTTTTGGCATTAAAGACCCTACAAAAGGGATGCTACCCTTTAAGATAGTTAATAGTACTAAATCATTATTCTCATAATTTTCATTAACTCAATCAGCAGCTTTTGATATTGCTTCATGAATTTCATTTTCTGAAATTAAGATCTTCTCAATACGTTTATCCATTATTATTAATATATATTATCATATAGATTTCTTAATATTTAACATTTATTCAATAAAATAGTGCAGTAGCATTCAATCATATAATTAGATTTGTCTTCAAATCTTGTGCATTTTAATCCAATGTGAGGACTATCTATTAAAACATTTAATTTATTCTTAATGTTTATAAGATGGTCTTTTAACATTATCTGTTCACATACAATACATAAATCCATAGAAATTATTTTAAAATTATTTTCAACCATTTTTTTAATGGCAAATTTTAAAAAATCAGTACTTGTTCGGTCTTGGTTAATATCATCAGTATCTGGAAAATACTCTCCAAGTGTATCTAAATCTAATGCGCCCAAAATAGCAGAAGTGATAGAGTGTAAAACAATATCCCCATCACTCTTAGCACACACCTTAAAGCCGGTGTTGTTAATATTGGTTCCGCCAAGAACAAAATTATCATCAGTTGATTCAATCAATTTATGAATATCTTTGGCAAAACCTATCCGCATTTTGGGCTCCTTTATATAAAAAAATGCCGCTACACATAAAAACTACCTTAATGCTGCTATGTTTCCATCCTGACATGGTTCGGAGATTGTTATTGTAACGACACAATTATTTTAACATATTTATTTTTTTAGAGATTGATTTATTCAATGCTAATCAATATTAGTTATCAATACATATATTTATAAATAATATATAATTAATAATAGTTAAATGGAGTAATAGATGAAATTTTGAAAAAAAAATAAAAAATCAAATTCCAAAGAGTTACAAAATTCAAATACAACAAGTAAAATTACAGAATTTTCCTTTGATGAATTTGAAAATTTAGCTCCATTTACTCCTGTAATAAATGACTTGAATACTCAACCCCCGGTAATTACAATTAAACCAATTTTAGTGGATATTGAAGATGATGTTGAATTTAAAAAAATAACAATTCAATTAGATATGAGGAATTCTCAACGTAATTCTAATGAAAATGATTTAACAGAACACGAAACTATCTTAAAAAAAACTAATAACTTAATACAAGAACCTAATCATAAGATTTCGGATGATACGCAGAAACTTCTACAAAACCAACAAACGAAAATTTTAGATCATGATGATATTGAAGATATAATTTGTAAATCTAACAATCATATAGAAGAGACTAATATTACTTTTGAAGAAACAAAAATAAACTCAAAAAAAATAATGCAAAATAAATCCACAATGATGAATTTCGAACAGGAAATGCTCAAATTCAAGGCATTTGAAGAATCTTATAAAGTTATCAAACCAAATCAAACTAAAACTATAAAAACAGAAGATAAACCAGCTATGAAAATTGACTACAATAGATTATCGCCAGTGACAGAAGATGATGTTAATTTAAGAGTAAAGCGTACAAATAAAAGAAAGGTATAAAATGAACAAACCACTTAATAATTATAAAGAGGTTCAAATACAAATTAAAAGATGTAGAGACACATTTGAATCACTACTTTCTGAAAAATTAAATTTAATCAGAGCTTCTGCTCCATTGATAGTTTCAGAATCTAGTGGTTTGAATGATCAATTGACAGGTGTGCAACAGTCAATAAGTTTTTATGTTGATGACCTATCTGAGAATGTTGAAATTGTACAATCACTTGCAAAGTGAAAAAGAGTCGCTTTAAAAAAATACAACATTCCTATTTATGAAGGTATATACACTAATATGAATGCAATTAGAAAAGATGAAATCTTAGATAACACGCATTCAATCTATGTTGATCAATGAGATTGGGAAGCTAGAATTAATAAGAAAGATAGAAATCTTGATATGTTAAAAAAATATGTAGATGCAATTTATGAATGTATTTTTCTAACAAAAGAAAAGTTGTGCTCACTATACCCAACGTTAACTAATAATTTACCAAAAGAAGTTAAGTATTTTTCAAGTCAAGAATTAGAAGATAAATTCCCTAATGAAAAACCAGAACAAAGAGAATACATCGCTTCTAAGGAATATGGTGCGATTTTTATTATTGGAATTGGGGCAAAGTTAAAATCTGGTAAAGTTCATGATTCTAGATCACCTGATTATGACGATTGAAAATTGAATGGTGATTTAATTTTGTGAAATCAAAGCATT
>JBOFSS010000113.1:0-4670 GCA_051651665.1 Mycoplasma sp. | reverse complement strand
AATGTTTATAGACATGATGAAGATGATGCAACACATTCACATCAATTCACCCAAATTAATTTTGTTTGAGTGAAAAAAGATTTAAATTTATCAAATGTAAAATTTATTATTAATGGTTTAATAAAACATCTATTTGGTCAAGAATTAAATGTTAGATATAGATTGAGTTATTTTCCGTTTACTGAACCTAGTTTTGAAGTTGATGTTGAATGTTGAAAATGTAAAAACCATGGTTGTGATATTTGCAAACAATCAGGTTGAATTAGTGTGGGATGTTAAATCAAAATGTAATTAATTTTGCAGGTATAAGAGATATTGATACAGGTATAGCTGCAGGTATTGGTGTTGAACGAATCGCCATGTTGAAATAAGAGGTTTCTGATATTAGAGATTTCTATATAATGATTTTGAAATTAATAGGCAATATAAAAGGTAAATACAATGTTAGTTAGTAAAAAATATTAGGGAGTTTTAATCCCGTTTTTAAAAAATGAGTTATGAAGATTTTACATCAATTTGCAATAAAGTTGGAATTGAAGTTGAACAAATTTTTACACATTTTAAAATGGAAAATCTACAAATTGCATTTATTGAAGATGTTAAGCAACACCCTAATGCAGACAAATTAAATGTCGCTCAAGTAAGATTATCCAAAGAACAGGTTGTTACTGTTGTTTGTGGAGCTGAGAATATTGCATCTCAGATGTATGAGATTTATGCAACAATGGGGACAGCATTTCTTGATGGCCGTGTGATCGAAGAAAAACCAATTAGAGGTGTAGATTCATGCGGAATGTTATGTGGTTTCCAAGAGCTTACAACAATCGGTATTGAAAACATGCATGAAATTGAGGCTGACGGCATTGTGTTACTTAAAAAAACTAAATTAGGAGACACTAATATTCACAAATATATTGGTAATGATGATATTATTTTTGATTTGTCTATTCCAAGCAATAGAAATGATTTAAATGCTATTGTATTATTAGTTAATGAACTTTGTTTTTCACTTCAAATTGAAAATACAGTTGATATGAATATTTCACTCTATTATAAAAAACCAACAATTGATTTCAAGGCCAATAATAATTTAACTACTGATTTTAGTTTAATTTATATTCCATCAATACAAAGTTATGAACCAAGTTGGCATGAAAAACAAATGTTAATGAGCTGTGGATATAAAGTTCATATAATATAATAGATTTAATGAATTTATTTACCATTTCATATGGCAACCCAATTCAAACATAGATCTTAAAAAAAAAACGATTAAACAAACATCTAAACTGCATAATATCACAGCACTGGATTAGAAAACTTACACTATTCCAAATAAGTCTATTTGCATCTATAGTGGAAATGAAATTATTAATATTGCTGGGATTATTGGAACTGAAAATTCTAAATTTAATGATAGCAAATCAATCATTATTGAAATTGCAAATTTTAACCCAGAAATGATTCGTAGAACTTCTTCAACTATGAAAGTGCAGATAAAATCTCAAGCTTTCTTTTCTAAACCTTTTAGCCCTTGAATTACCCAACAAACATTTATTTCAATTTGTGATTATTTTAAAAATGCAGGAATCAAATTTAAATATTGCCATAACTTTAAAAAATCAAAATCAAATGTTATAAGTTATAAAACAAATCATATGTTAAATTTTATTGGTATTGATAAAGTTGACTTCAAAAAGAACGAATATCTTACAAAAGATAAATATTATGTTCATCCTTCGAGAATAGATATAGAAAATGTTTATGATATTTATGAAGAAATTATGAAAATTATTGATATTAATAAATTAACTCCTGTGTCTCCAGAATTCTCAGTAATTTTAACTAACGACAAGAAATTTGACAAACAATACAAATTGAAACAATATTTCACAAACAATAATTTAAATATTATTATTTTTAAATATATTTATTTTTTATAAAAAAACACATATAATCATCAAGGGAGTATGATAAATTTGCATTACATACTGGGAAATATGAAGCGTTGCGTCTAAAAATAGGAGAGGCAAATGTCCACAATAGGTGGTGTGTTTTAGTTCCATCTTTATGTATTTCAGCTGCAAATGGCAATGAACAAAAAATGTTTCAAGTATTTAATGATCAACAAGTAATTATTTTTTGGAATTTTAAATTTAAATATAAAATTTGTCCTTGGCATACCATAAAATCATACTATAATCAAATGTATTGCATTTATTTGAATTAAATTGGAGGATTCGTTGATGAGCACTATTAAACCATTTTTTGGGCTGCGTTACAATAGTAATAAATCTGCAAAATTTAATAATTTACCTAAAATTGTTTGTCAACCATATGATATGATCTTTGATTAATAAAATGAGAAATTGAGAACAAAAAATGAATTTAATGAAGTTAATTTAGAATTACCAAGTTCATACGATACTGCTGAAAGAATATACTCGATGAATGGATATAAAAAAAGTTTTTAGTTTTTATTCAAAAAAAATCTTTATACCATATGAAATTTCTTTTAAAATTGAATTTACCAGATATCACATGAAAGGCATTATTTGTGCTTTGAAACTTCCGAAAAAAAGTTAAAATTATATTTTAATTCACAAAAATACATTTTCTAAATATAAAACACACCGGATAGAATTACTTAATAGCACAAAGTGCGAATTCAGCCCGATATGTGCTCTATATAAATCATATAACAAACAAATTATAAATATTATATCTAAGGTAGTTAAATCAAATTACTTTGCTAAAGCTAAACAAAACAATTCAGTTATGAAAAATCTTTAGATGATTTGAAAGATTTCTTTAGTGATAAAACGTATATACTTTATAGCCGACCGCTATCATCATTTTGATACAGCATGTCTTTATAGAGATAAACTCATTTAATGAAAACAAAAAATAAAATTATTTCGATTAAGTTTTTGATGAAATATTCCTAAATCCTCATTTAATACATGGCCTTCAATATACCATTACACAATCATAACAAATGCCTCCACAAGAAGCCATGCATTCTTACAATTATCAAAAACATTAATAATTTTATCTAATCAATCAACAAATAACATATAAGATAATAATATCACCATCAATAACATTGATATCAAACTTCATAAGAATTTTCCTCATTCTTATATTTCGTATAATTTGTTATAATAAATTTCCCAGCTAAATATCACCATATTCTGCTGTATTAGAAATAAAATTTCCCTATAGTTAAAGCCATCTTGACAAATCAAATCAACAATAAGTTTGAGTTCCTTAATACACTCAAAATATGAATTTTAAGGAGGATATCCAGCTTCAACTAAAATTTCAAAACCAGCTTCCATTAAAGAACACACTCCACAACATAAACCCTCCAAATAAATCTGTTTCAGTTTCAACATCAAGCATTGTTTCCAATATTGCCTCACGATCAGATCCTATTCCAAAACCATAAGACAACGCAATATCTATACAATCTCCAGTAACATTTTGATAAACAGCAACTAATGCAGGAAGTCCTTTGTCTTTAAGATATTCACTTCTAACACAACATCCTTCCATGTCCTTTAGGTGCAATCATGAAAACATTAACATTACCAGTAGGTTTTATTCTACCATAACGAATATTAAAACCATGCACAAAAGCTATATCCTTAGAACAATCCAAATTCGGCTCAATATCCGTTTTATAAATATCTGCTTGAAGTTCATCAGGAGCCAATATCGCAATTATATCTACCATTCTAGATGCATTAGCTGTGCTAATAACTTTAAATCCAGCATCTAAAGCCTTCTCTATACTTTTGCTACCACTGTGTGAATCAATAATAACACTAATACCATTATCTCTTAAATTTAAAGCTTGAGCACCTCACTGACTTCCAAAATTTATAATTGCAAATGTTTTACCTCTTAAATTTTCCACATTGCAATCACTTTTACGGTAAACTTTTAACATATCAAAATCTCCCAAAACATACTTATAAATCAAGAAAACAAATCATAAAAACTGCTAAATCTCAAAAGTAAAATATGAATAAAACATGAATTAAATTCAATTTAACACAATTCCGATCAACCTCTGTGCAGAAATCTACAACATTTTTCAACACTTTTTTAACTTATTGAAATTACAAACAAATTATTATAAATCTGTTTGTTCGTAACAAATCATCAAAAATACTTCTTAAATATCAAATAGTCATCTTAAACTAAGTATTTTTTAATTTTTTCAAAAAATCATGAATTTTTTTTATCTGCATCAACTTTAATTTCTATTTTCTTAGTAAGATCTAAACTAAATATTCCCATTATAGACTTTACATTTACAACATACCTACCTGAAGCAAGGTCAATATCAAAGTCATACTTGTTAACTATATTTACAAATTCTTTTACATCATTTATAATTTCAAGTTTAATTACACTCTTTACCATATTGATCACCTTAGTATAAGCATAAATATCCCTTTATTAACGGTATTAATTAATTTATTATTTGGAGTAATATTATAAGTTAGCTGTAAAATCAATTTAATAATTATTCTTTCAACTTGATTAATAATATATAAACTTAATAATATATATATTTATTAATTATTATAATATCTTTATATTATATTAATTAATATATTAGTTATATTATTGAAATTAAAATATTATAAAATATAAAT
>JBOFSS010000112.1:0-5639 GCA_051651665.1 Mycoplasma sp. | reverse complement strand
AATTTTGTAAAACCCGGAATTACATTGTCATCTATTGCAGACATGAAAGGATTGAGTGCGGATGAGTGGTTAATTTTTAAAAAATTAACAGCACAATTAAATAACGAGTCACACATAATCCATGAACATTTTGAATCGGAGCCAAACGAATCATTTGATCATGAAAAAATAAGAGAAGTGATAAAATTTATTTTCCAGAAAACTGGGCATGAAGATCATTATCGAACTATGGAAAAGAAAATGATTTGCAAATAATTTTTTAGTCACATCTCTAGCACTTCGGAGTGTGATTAATTTTCAAAAATTCTAAGAAATTTAATGTACATATAATTGGGTGGTATAAATAAACGGGCACTAATTAAGATATATTTTCATCTTGAAAATCTATATAGATTATTTCATATTATTTAACGCTTAATTCTGATTAAATGGTTTTTTTATTTGCAATCTATAAATATAAAATTTCAAACTCTGAATGCATAATTATTTATTATCAATCATTATGCATCAATTTCTAGATATTTTACTAAATTATGTATGATGTAATTAATATACAAACTGTTCGCTTAAGGAATCATTTTTTTAAAAAAAGATATGTATTTTTTAATTTTTTGTTTTTAAGCGCACGGCTTAAAGTTACTAAATTACCCTAAATTTTAATGGTATTTTATTTTTTGAATACTAATGAATCATTGCATTCAGGAAGTTTTCACTACCGATATATTTAATGGGGAAATACATTATTCACTAAAATTTTTTGATTTCTACAAAGTATAATCTACAACACCCCAACTTACATTATTCATGTACTATGTTAATATCTAAAAAACTTTGACTTAATTGTGAAAATCATAAATTAAATACATTATGTAATAAGGTTGGTTTTAAATTCAAGCATCATGATGCCTTAGAAGACTCTAGAGCAACGGCTCACTTGCTTATTGCTATATCTCAGTTTGTTGATGCTAGAAGTGTTAAAGAACTAATTTCTAAATGCAATATTATATGTGGCAGATTATTTGCCAATGGATATATTGCTTGTAAATGTACTGTTTAATTATTTTTGTAGTTTAGATTCTATATTTTTACTCAATTTATTTCATTATTTTCCAATGGATCTAAAACGCCAACTAGAATATAGAAAAATATATTAGTATGCTTTTACTTGATTGCAGTGATTTATTTGTACTAATTAAAATATATTTTAATAATTTATAAATAATTAAATAATGACTAAACGTAATGTTATATATCATTGAAAAATAAAAGGTAATTAAGATTCGCTAAAAAAGACTATCCAATATATAATTAATCATATGAAAAAAGTATTTTTAAATTTTGATGAACAGGTGGACCTTTTAATTTCAAGAGGTTTAAATGTTGATGATAAAAGTAAATTAGTTTGATATTTAAAAAAATTCAATTATGAAAATTTTATAAATGGATACAATGATATTTTTTTAGTTGAGAAAAAAAGAAAATTGAATAAATATAGATCAGAAGTTAATTCTTCTATGTTAATATCTTTATTTAATTTTGATAGAAGAATTGCCTCATATATATTGGGTGAAATTTTAAGTATAGAAAGAATGCTGGCAACAACCATTTCATATGAAATTACAAAAAAATACAAAGATATTTTCCCTTCTTTGAATAATGGTGAGATTTTAAATTTGAATGCAAAAGAATTATTGACATTATTCCCTGGCATAAAAAGATTTGTGAAGGCAAGTGATGTTGGTAGGGGTTATGCTAGGATTAGTGATGAATTAGCGGTGCGGGAGTTAATTAAATTATTGAAAAATAATTGTCACTCTAAATTAAACACGAATAATTATCAAGATGATTTGCTTGATTGTCCAATTTGAAAACTATCAGTCCACTGATCTTTCGGCCAAGCTAACAACATTTTTTGAATGATGGAAGAAGATTTGCAAAAAAAAGTTGCAATTTCTATTTTAGGTAATAATTATCCTGAAGAGGTTTATTTGAGTTTATCTAAAGTTTTTAAATGTTTGACTGAAGTTAGAAATATAATTTGCCACAATAATGTTTTATTCAATTACCAAGCAACAAAATTCAAGTGTGAAATAAAAAATTTTTTTAAAATTATTTTCAAACAAAATATAACAAAGATTAAATTGTTTGAAATCATTCAAATAATTGGTAAATTAACACCACATAAAAGTTCTTTCAAAATAGACGAATTGTGTGAAAAGCAGTTGAATACTTTAAGTTCTAATTTTGATGAAAAATCTTTTAATCTTCTATTAGAAGAGATTAATTTTGTTAAAAAAACACAAATTTATTAAAAAAAAGTGTAATATATAAGTGTATGAATTGTTTATTATGGGTAGTGCCAAAAGCAATTCGGAATTCTGAAAAGTGCCTTTTTAGGCACTTTTTTGTTTTATATATGGTAAATTCATTGGATTATGCTAAGGTAGGTTTTAAATTCAAGCATCATGATGCCTTAGAAGGTTCTGGAACAACAACTAATTTACTTATTGCTATATATCAATTTGTTGGTGCTAGGAGTATTCAAAAACTAATTTCTAAATGTAATATTATATGTGGTAGATTATTTGCCAATGGATATATCGCTTGTAAATGTAAATAATTAAATAATTTTAAAATTGGTTTTTTCAAAATCTAAGAATTTGGAGAAATCATTTTTTTCAGGATTGGACATTTCTTTAAAATGCGAGGTATTAGCACGGGCTAAATTTAAAATAAATTGATTATTTGAAGATATTTTATAAAAAATTTTGTTCTTGCAATTTTGAGTTAGTAAATATTTATTTAATTTATCTCATGAATTTACAATAAAGATGGAATTATCGACCAAATCAGAAAAATTAACATCATTAAAATTTTGTTCTTCTAATACACCATTCTTAAAGATTTGTACCGGTTCATTTAATAAAGTGGTAATTTTTAAAGTTTTTCTAAAAGATATATAAACAACTTTAAAATCTTTATTTATTTTTGGTATTTGCAAATTATCATATTCCATATTATTATAGTCGTAAGATAATGTTGGTCGAATTCTTTCAATTCATAATTTACTTTTAATCTCGGCATCATTTAAAATCATATCCTTTTGATTGAATATATTTATTAAAAGGTGTGCATCTGATTCGGATTTTGAACAATTATCAATAGCTTTAATTTCCAGAATATTTGCATACGTTGAAAGTCTGATTGGTTCATTGGTAATGAAACAATCACCAATTCTTAATTCCAATTGGAAATCTTTAAGTTCTATTTTATCAGTTTCTGTTATTGCATTGTTCTCAAAAACTCGTTTAAGAGCCTCTTGGTCAGCATCACCATAAACATATGTTTCATCATATTTTTTAGAAACTTCATAAAAAGCATAATATAACTCAGTTTCACTATCGTAAGAAAGTTCTGGATTATACTTATTCATTGTTAAATAATATTTGATATATTGATCATCAATACATGGATCATAATAACCTTTAAATACACACTCAACTCCGTTATTTGTATTTGTAAATGCAGAAATCTCCATCAATATTTTTTTATCGTCCTTGCTATAAAATTCAAAATCAGTAAATATTATATTTTTCATAGATTGGATTATATATTAATATAGTTTGAATAACAAACTAATTCAACATAAAACTAAAAACTCATTCGATTCATTCGTTAGAGTTCAAAGATATTTTTATAAAAACATATAAACATCTTGCCATTTTTTATTAATTGAATAACACACTTATATGATGTTTTGTGAAGATTCAATTTTTTTCATTAGATTTGATTAAAATATCTTTTTGTGAGTTTTATGAGTTGCTTATAATACTAATAGTTTTAAAAAAAATAAGAATGAAGATAATTTTGGTAATTGAATACAAATATTTTAAATTCAAAAATGATATTTTTTCTAATTTATACAAAGTTGACACAAAAAAATTGTCCGAAGACAATTTATCGCTGAATATAAATACTCATATACACTATGCTCTTTAAAACAAAAAAACAATAGCTAACAACTATATATTACAATAATTTTTATAAATTTACATAAATTAAAATTTATTAATTAAATTGAACTAGACTATATTTATCATTAGAAATTTTTCAAACACTTAAATTAATTTTATTTTTATATAAATATGAAAATCACTATAATAATTTTATTAAATTAATATAGATCAATTATGATCGCTTTTATCGCTCGTATCATTGTCATTAAATACATTATGTAATAATAAGATTATAATCGAATTTAAACTTCATCTTCGTCATTGTCAACATCGTCAATATATGTATTTAATTTAATTCCATCTTTTATTTCTTTTTCAATTTTAGTGATTAATCCAGCAATATCTTTAAGATCTTTTTTTGATTTTTTAAAATCCTTTTCTAAATGAGCAATAGCTTTATCTTTTTCATTGTTAGCTAAGTAACACATAGCTATATAATATCAAGGCTTATGTTTTCTTTTCATTTTTTTGAAACATTTAATAGCATTGTCATATTCCTTTAAATCGTAATATATAGATCCAGCTATTAAAGCAATTGATAACTCTTCATAGGCAATATAAAAATCCTCATCACCACTGCTTCGAATAACTTTATACATTGCATCAGCTGCTTCTTCAAATTTCCCCATAAAATAGAAAACCTTCATATACATATAATTAGGTTTTTCAAAACATGACATATAGTCTAATTTATATAGATTATCAATACAAATTAAGCACTCATCATATGCATCAAATTTATATCAGGCATTTTGTAAATATCAACGATAAAGAGCATCAAATGCTTCTACTGTTGAAACATTAGATATTTCACTCATTAATTTAAATACATCTAAAATTTCATCAATTGTACAACAATAAGCAAGAATTCTGGCGATAGTTGCATAATTATATTTATCAATTGTAGTTCATACATAGATTTTAAAAAGTTCAATAGTTTCTTTTTTTCTTAAATCCAATGCAAAAAGACGTGCCAAAGAATGAAGTGAACTATAATTTATTTCTTTTTGATTTAAATAGTCTTGTTTAACTACAAAATCACAACATTCTTTTACCTTTTCTGCTTCAATTGAAAGATTAATTAATTCATTGATGTATGCAAAAGGGTATCTCTTGTGAGTTTCTTCACATCATTTAACAGCGGATTCAAATCCATCTTTTCATGTTCTTTTTTCAAATTCTTCGAATATTTTTATTCTATCTTCATTAGCTTTATGTATATTATTTCATTCTTTTTGCTTTACTTCGTCATTCATAATTTCATAAATTTCTGAAATTTCTTTTGCGTGTTGAATAATACCTTTTTCATATTCTTTTAAATATCATTCAAGAGCTTTATCATAATCACCAATTTTTATATATTTATCAACAATGTCTTCAAATAAATGCAAATGTCCTAATTCATATGCTTTTATATAGTATTTGAGAAGTTCTTTTTGATCTTTTTTTAAATTTCAATAAATTCTTCCAATAAGTCAGACAATTGATAATTCATTGTTTTCAAATCCCTTTAAACATAAAGTTAATGCTTCTTCAATTTTATTATCTATAAATAAATTAAAAGCGGTTCTTTCGATCTTACCTAAGCAATTAAGTTCAATTGCTTTATCACATCACTCTAAA
>JBOFSS010000111.1:0-9307 GCA_051651665.1 Mycoplasma sp. | reverse complement strand
AACCAACACCAGAGAGTAATGCCGCAGGACCAACTGCAACTAAAACAATTCCTCATACATTAATGTCAAATCTAGAAATTATTTCTTTATCTTGTTTTATTTCTTCACTTATCGAATTTCACCTTTCAATTAATTGTGTTTTTTCATCTTCATCTTTTTCGTCTTCTATTTGCTTTTCAATTGTAATAATAATTTTTTCACTATATTTTAATCTTTCCTCAAATATTTTTTTAGGAGAATTCACTTCATAAATATTTTCCATTATTGATTTATGGAAATCTTTAATTTGTTTATTTGACGTAACTTTAACTCATTCAGCAGTTTCCATATTTGACACATATTTATCACCGTTAATATATCTAACAAATCAATTAGAGGTTCCAACTCCCATTTGACCCTTAACTCCATTTATGTACATAATCTCAGTTTTTGCATTCGCTGAAGTTGGAACCATTACTGCTCCTGCAACTGTTAAACCTAAACCAGCTACAGAAAGTGCCACTCCGGCAATTCCAAAAGTTGATTTAAAAACTTTTTTAATAAAACTCATATTTACATCCTTTTTACATTTTTGTAATGCTATCTATATTATATAGCATATAAATTATTTAGTTGTATATGAAGCTAATACAATATCAGATTCAATTGACTTTGATTCAGATAATGAAATATTTTTATTTAAAATTGATTTAATATCATCAGTAATAATTTTATTACTATAAAGAGTGGCTATTACTTCTCCAGAATTAACATAATCATTTGATTTTTTATTTAAGAATATTCCAGCTTCCATATCAATAATATCTGTTTTTGACATTCTACCACCACCAAGTAATAATGAGATATTTCCCATTTCATGTGTTGAAATATAATTTACATATCCACTTTTAGTTGATTTAAGTTCATATGAATATTTTGGCGATCATTTAGAAAGCAAATCCACATTTCCACTTTGTGCTTGGATTCACTTTTTAAAACAATCATATGCTTTTTGGTTTGAGATAACTTCATTAATTTTTTGTGTTGCTTCTTCAATTGTTGCACAAGTATTTGTTTCAATTAATATTTCAGATGCAAAGCTATAAATTAATTCCTTCAAATCTTTTGAAACATCTTTATTAGTTAAGAAATCTACTGACTCTTTAATTTCCAACATGTTGCCAATATATCTCCCTAAAGGTTGATCCATTGATGTGATAGTTACAGTTAATTTTCTTTTCATTAGCTTAGCAATTTCAATAAAATTTTTAGCAAGTTCAGTAACTTCATCTATAGAATTCAATATTGCTCCATTACCAACTTTCAAATCAATAAAAATATGATCAGTATTTAAAACGAATTTTTTAGATAATATACTACTTATCATTAAACCGGGAGTATCCACTGTTCCAGTAACATCTCTTAATGCATAAAGAAGTTTATCAGCAGGGACTAAGTTTTCTGTTTGGGACATTATTACACATCCAACATTATTTAAAATTTTATTAGCTTCTTCAAAAGTTAAGTCGGTTTTAACACCAACTGATTCTAATTTATCAATAGTGCCACCAGTATGACCTAAACCTCTTCCAGAAATTTTTGGAACTTCTATTCCCAATGCTATCAATATAGGTAATAAGATTATTGAGACTTTATCACCAACCCCACCTGAAGAATGTTTATCGATAAAAATAGTGTTAATATTATTTTTAGTAAAATTAAATAATTCACTAGTTTCAACAAAAATTTTAGTTAAATAAAATGATTCTTGTATTGATAAACCATTTAGTCTCATAGCCATCAAAAGACTACTTGCTTGATAGTCTTTAACTGCTCCACCTTTAATGTATTCAATGATAAAATACCTAACATCGGCTTCTGTTAATTCTTGTTTGTTCTTCTTTTTTTCGATAATCTCTAATATGTTCATATGTATATGATAAATCAATTCTTATAGTTTGTTTCTAATATATTATTTTTTAATATGAAATAGTCTATAACATTAATCAAAATATGTATAATCATAATATGAATACCACAATTATAGTCCTCATATCCATTGCATCATTATTATTAGTAATTTTCATTATTTTAAATGTATATAAATATAAAAATAATAAAAAACAAATTGCTGATTCAATCGCTAATTACAAAAGGTATAACAAAATAGATTTCTTAATTTCACATAAAAATACTATGCTCGATAAAACTAAAATATTTGATGAAACCTTTACCGGATTATTTCTAATATTAAATAACACTAAAAATAAATACCTACTAGCATTCTCGGAAAATATTAAAAATGTCGCATTTGATTATTTATCAATTAAGGGTACTAATGAGAACCTTAATCATGATTTAGAACAAGGCGATGATTTTGAAATTATCATCTTAAAGTGTGAAAGTAAAAGATTCAAAAAAACCTCTAAGGAATTATTGAATCAATTTACTAAATATAATAGATATTTATAATAAACTATTTAATTCTTCTGCAAAATTATTAAATAAATCAACAATATGAATGTATATTGGATTTTCATTTGAATCATCGAATTGAATTTCTAATTTTTCTTCTTCAGGGATTTCTGAAACAATTTCAATTAAAAATTTATTGATACTTTCTGTATTTCATGTTTGTGAATCTTTACTAACAATTAATTCTTTTCTAGCGAAAGTTACAAATATTTCACTTGTTTCATTTTGTATTTTTTCAGTAATATTTATTTTCATTTTAATTTCCTTTAATTTTTCTCAATCTGTTTTCAATGTATGATAAGCCACCTTCTAAATAATGTGCTCCATCTGATTCTTTTGTTTTATCTTGGATAATAGTACCAATAGAATATTGTTCATTATCATTATTTAAGTCTGCAACAATAACATTATCTGGATCTGATAATATTCCAATGTTTGCATTATGTGTGACTATGAATATTTGACATTGTTGTTTTTTTCTCTCTTCAATCAAATCTAAGATATTACTTGCTATTGTATAGTTATCTAAGTTATCCTCTGGCTGATCTAAAAAAAGATTTTGATTATGCGATTGTCTAAATTTGTATTGAATACCATAAATTGACTTTTGTCCTAATGACATTGTTTCATAATTCATTCCATTAGCCAATACCTTAACTTGATCTTTTAAAACGCTTGCTATTTTATTTATTACAATTTCTTGGTTAAATTGTTTATTTCTATTCATATTCTCTAAAATTCATTTAGTTATTGAATTTTTACTTTTACTTGGAACATACAAAAATGAGATTAATATTTCATCAATTTTATCATCACTAATTAATGTATCACACGGTAAATGGTAAGCTAAGAATTCATGGTTTATTGGATCAGATTTAATCTTTAATTGAACTTCTGAAACTAATAATTTCTGAAATATTTTTCTAGTAGCAAATATTTCTCTAGCAGATTTTTTAAAATAATCAATTGCTTGTGTTTCATAAATTTTCAAACCGTTATTAACAAAGTCTTCTTGTTTCACTTTATTGATTATTTTTTTATAAGAATTATTAAAGGCATTACTAATAATAATGCATTTTTTAATTAAAATAATCCTCTTAGTAATTTCATTGATGACTTCATTGTAGTGTTCAATAATTTGCTTGAATAAACTATTTGTTTTTGTATTAAATAAATCATCATTTAAAAAATTCTTAAATGAATAATCTAAATATCTAGTGTTATTAACAATTTGTTGTCTAGCATTATTTAAGATTTCTTCAAGTTTCTCAATTTCTTGCTTAGCTTTAATGATGAATTCTGAATTATCATAATTCAATCTAGTAATTAATGCGATTTTATCAGTTGATTTTGTAAATTTAAAAGTGTTGGTTCAATTAATACTTGAATCTTGATTTAATTTACAAATTTTTTGAATGTTAATATGTAAAGTTGACAACTCTGTCAAAAACTGTTTTATTTCATTGGAACCATTTAATAATTCTTTTAAATAAGAATGTTTTTGTTCATCGATTTCCTTTAAATTATTTATATTTTTTTTAATTGGATCATCTTGATAAATAACATCATTTCTTTGTAAGAAATCTTGTTCTTTATCTTTTTTGGATTTGATCGCTATGTTATTAGCTAAAATTTCTTCATTTGAAAAAGTCGTTGCTTTTATGAATTCCAAGTCAAAAGACTTCAATGCATCTTTAACAGTTTTTGGCATGAAACCTTTTTGAAGGCTTGCCACTAAATCAAACAATGTTGACTTACCTCCGCCCTTAGGACCAATTATCACATTAACCCCTTGACCAAAAGTTATTTTTAATGGCTCAATATTTGGGTTAAGTGAATTAGTTTTTTTAAAATATAATTCCTTTATCATTTATATCCTTTCTTTAACATAATCGATATTTAAAGATAATGCATTTTTAAGTTCTTCAAATGTTGCATTTTCTAAATCATCAATAGTTGTTTCATATTGTTTTAATTGCGGATAATTATCTCACATGTGTGTATCCGAAAAAGATACAATTGAGCTTTTATATCCATGTTTCATAACACTTTTAAAATTAGGGTGATTTCTATTTGTTATTTCAAAAGCGTCATAATTTAAATTTTCTAAATCATCTCATTTAAAAAAGTCACCCTTCCCAATGTGGATAATTCTGATTGTTTCGTATTCATCAAATAAGTTGTTTATTTTATGAATTGAAACTCCATTTTTTCATATCTTTTCTTTTGCAATTTGAGATATTTTATTCAACTTATTTTCATCTAAGTTATTGTTAAATAAAATCAACATATGACCGATTTCGCCATTTAATCTGATTACATTAACTTCAATTCCTGGAAGTAATGTTATATTTCCTGTTTTGGCCAATTTTCTAGCTTCAATATACAAATTCACATCAAAAGTATTGTGGTCAGTGAAGGCTGCCATTTTTACATTTGAATTCATAATTTTCACTAAAGTATCATATATTGAGAAAAATTTAATTGAATCCCCATTTGACTCGGATGCAAAAGAATGTAGATGCAAGTCTATTTTCATCTATTCCTCAATTCTTGGAATATTAGCAGTTATTTATATTGTTTGCGGAAATGCTACAAATAAACAACACTATTTAATATTCACTAGAATAGTTTACATTATTATGTATAATTTGTAACATTATTTAAAAAAGTGCCTGTTAAAGGCACTTTAATTATTTGAGAATGCTTAATATATTATCATTTTTTCTTATCTTAATAATTTCATATCTAACTCTATTTATTGGTATTGATAACTCTTTTGCAATATCTTCGTTATCAAAACCTTTTAATCTTAAAATGAAAATTTTTTTTTGTATTCCAGTTAAAATATTAGCAATTTCTTCTATCTTAATTTTAGTGTTATTAGATCTTTCAAAATTTGTAATAGTTTCAAAAGATTCACACTTCCCTTGTTCATATTCTTGATAGAAATTAAGAACGGAATGTCTCTTACTTGAAAATGATCTGCAATGATTAATTGCTAACTGCTTTACTTTTACAGAAAAGAATGGAGCAAATTTTCTTGGGTCTTCATTTGTTGTGTTAAATCATCTTAATGTATCTATCATTGCATAATATATCAAAGAATTGAAATCTTCTTTCTCTAATGGAATATTATTAAAATTTTTAGACATAATTTTATAGACAACAATTTCACCTAAGAATTTAACATGTTCAAAACATTCAATAACAAGAAAATTCTCGTCGATATTATTAATGGCATTTTCTATAATTTTTAAATTTATTTTTTTGTAATTCATATATCCTCCACAATAAATATATGCTATAAAAACATCATTTTTAAATAAACTTTTTGCATAGAAAAATAAGATTAAAATCTTAACAGCTCAATGCTTTTTTTATTTTTTTTATAAGAAATTTAGAAACTATGATATTATCTAATTATCCAAAATCATTTATTGATTTTATACTATAGGTCAAAGACCACTGCCGTTTAAAAATATATCAAAAATTAACATATTTTTGCATAAAAAAAATTAATTTATAAATTATAGAAGATGATGAAGTAACCACTTTTAGTGGAGAATTTCAACATACTAAGAAAGGCAAAAAATGATAGATAAAAAACTATTTGAATTAATAGGTAAAAATAAAATTTATATATTTATATCAGTTATCTTAATGTTATTTTCTTTAATATTTAGTATTGGAATCACAATTTCTATATGTTGAATGATCAGCAACTCAATAATGTCTTTTAGCTTTAATGAATATATTGCTCCAATTATTTTGATTAGTGTTACACTACCATTAAAATTTTTTATTATTAAATCAATAACAATTGTAAAAAATAAGTTAGCTGAAAAAATTAAAAAAGATCTTAGAGTTAGAATGTACAAGAAAATCTGTGATATCGGATGAGATAATGAAGATAAGGTTTTGTCCAAGTCTGGATTAATGCAATTATCGGCTGAGGGTATTGAACAATTAGAGTTATATTATTCGATTTATTTGCCTCAATTATTTTATTCACTTACCTCCCCTATAGTGTTATTTTTGTTAACTGTTTTTATTAGTTGACAAGTTTCATTGCTGTTATTATTTTGTGTTCCATTAATACCAATATCAATCATGTTTATTTCAAAATATGCAAAAAAAATATTTTCTAAATATTGAGATAAATATATAAGTTTGGGTGATAAATTTCTAGATAATTTACAAGGTCTTAAAGATTTGAAAATCTTAGATGCAGATAATATTCAACAAGAAAAAATGGATAATGAGTCTGAAGAATTTAGGAAAATTACAATGAAAGTTCTGATTATGCAATTAACCAGCGTAACAATTATGGATTTAGTTGCATATGGCGGATCAGCATTAGGGATAATGTTGGTGATATTTGGATTAATAAATAATGATTTAAATCAAATTAATGGGTTATTTTTAATTTTAATTGCAATTGAATTTTTCATTCCTTTAAGAATGTTGGGAAGTAATTTTCATATTGCTATGAATGGAGCAACAGCTGGTAGGAAAATTATTGATTTAATTGCTTTAAAATCACCAATATGAGGAAATGAACATATTGTAGATACTAATTTAATGTTAAAATCAGCTTCATTTTTATATCATGGAATGAATATACTCAGTGATATAAATTTATCATTTAGTACAAATCAATTAACTGCTATTGTAGGGGAAAGTGGAAGTGGTAAAACAACAATTGCCAGTATTTTATCTGGGTTAATTAGGATTGATAATGGTCATTTTCTGATAGGTGGAAAATCAATTCAACAAATAAATAAGGAGAATTTCTATAATAATGTTTCACTAGTCTCGTATGATTCATTTTTATTCAACGAAAGTATTAGGGAAAATTTTAAGATGGCTAATAAAGATATAACGGATGAGGAAATATGGACATCTTTAAAAGAAATGAATCTCTATAATTTCGTTAAGAGGAATGGTGGTCTCGACTATAAAATTTTGGAAGAGGCTAGTAATTTATCTGGTGGTCAAAAACAAAGGATGTCTTTGGCTGTATCACTTTCAAAAAAGAAATCAATTTATATATTTGATGAGATCACAAGCAATATAGATTTATATAGTGAAAATATTATTATGAATAAAATATATGGACTTAAAAAAGAGTCAACAGTAATATTGATTTCACATCGTTTAAGCAATATAACTAATGCTGATAATATATATTTCTTAAGTAAAGGGCAAGTTTTAGAATTTGGTAAACATTCAAAGTTAATGTCAGATGATAAAAAATATAAAAATTTTTTTAACAAACAACAAGAACTTGAAAATCTTGTAGATTTTAAATTTGGAGCTTCAACTTATGAATAAAGTTAAAAGAATGTCAAATTCAAAAATTATGTTTAAATTAATTCTGCTTTTAAATAACTTTATCTGTGTATTACTATTAGCAATATTCAATGGTTCAATAGGATTTTTAACATCAATGAGCATTGTTATATTTGGATCATTTGCGATCGCAAAGTTTATTGGCGAGAATATAATAATGTCATATGAATTAATAATTTCATTAATTGTTATATTAGGTATTTTAAGGGGTATTTTGAGATATTTTGAACAATACTTAAATCACTTTATCGCATTTAAATTACTTGCAAAATTTAGAAGTAAAATATTTATTTGTTTAAGGAATTTGGGCGTGTCTAAATTAGACTGCAAGAATAAAGGTGATATCATTTCGATGATAACGGCCGATATTGAAACACTTGAAATTTTTTATGCACATACAATTTCACCAATAGTTATTGCGATTATTGTAAATTTATCTATTTTTCTTTTTTTAGGTTTTTATATTAATTGATATATTGCGTTAATCCCTTTAATGTCACATATTTTAATTGGGTTTATTATACCTATTATTTCTTCAAAAATGTTAAATAAAACAACTGCTGAATATAGGAATGAATTTAGTGATTATAATTCATATATACTCGAAAGCATCAGAGGTTTAAAGGAAGTTATATTTAATAATAACGTAGAAGATAGGATTTTAAATATTGAGAAAAAAACTGAAGCATTATTAGTTTCAAATAAGAAACATAAAAATAAATCATCAACTGCTTCAGCCACAACTGATTTATGCATATCAATTTCAGTTATTTTATCAACAATTATAGCTATTTCAATGGTTTATACAAAAGAGCTATCAATCGGAATGATGATTATTTCTATATCTACAATATTTGTTAGTTTTGGGCCTACTATTGCATTATCATCATTACCATCGAATTTATCCCAAACACTTGTAAGTGGTCAAAGGATATTACAATTGCTTAATGAAGAACCAATGGTAAAAAAACTTGTTGATGGGAAAGATGTAAGATTTGAAGAATTGAGTTTGAAAAATATTTCATTTTCATATAATGAAAATAACTTAATTTTAAATAATGTTGATTTATCAATCAAAAAAGGTCAAATTATAGGGCTAATAGGTGAATCGGGAATTGGCAAATCAACAATACTAAAACTTATATTAAGATTTTATCAATTAGATTCAGGGACCATCAATATTAATGGGGTTAATATAGAAGAAATTAATTCAAAAAATTTATTAGATAATATTTCCTTATTAAGTCAAAATACATACCTATTCAATATGACCGTGAAAGAAAACTTGCTTTTAGCAAATCCGAATGCAACAGATAATGAGATAATAGAAGCATGCAAAGCATCATCAATTCATGACTTTATTATTGAACTGCCAGAATCCTACGATACATTAATTTGTAATTCTGGATCAAATTTATCAGCAGGTCAAAAACAAAGGTTGGGTCTTGCTAGAATTTTCTTGAAAAACACAGATCTAATTTTATTAGATGAACCAACT
>JBOFSS010000110.1:0-2606 GCA_051651665.1 Mycoplasma sp. | reverse complement strand
TGGGAAAAATGGTGAAGATATGTATGTTAATGTACCATTTGGAACAGTGATATATGATGCAAACACAAATGAACAAATTGCTGATATTAATGAAAATGGACAACAATTTATAATTTGTAAAGGTGGTTTAAAAGGTCATGGAAACTTTCATTTTTTTCTGGAATGAATAAAGCGCCAAGTATGTATGAATGAGGTGATTTAGGTGAGGTTAAGGAATGTCGATTAATTCTTAAACAAATTGCCGATATTGGAATCGTTGGATTACCTAATGCGGGCAAATCTACATTTATTAGTCAAATCTCAGCAGCTAAACTCAAAACTGCTAATTCACGACATTAATTCCTGTATTGGGAATAATATATATCAACAACCAAAAAATTATATTTGCTGATATTCTAGGCTTGATTGAAGGGGCTAGTGATGGACTTGGGCTCGGACATGATTTTTTGAAACATATTGAAAGAACTCAAGTTTTAATTCACTTAGTATCAATGATGATGATGCAGATGCTTCAGATCCAATTGAAAGTTTTAAAACTATTATGAATGAATTAGGAGCTTATTCACCAGAGTTACTAAATAAACCAATGCTAGTAGTTGCTAATAAAATGGATGCTGTAAACGCTGATCAGAAATTAGTTGAATTCAAAAAACAAATGAAAGATTATAAAATAATAGAAGCGAGCACTGGTCTTGGTGAAATTATGCAAATGATTGTTGATGAAGCACACACCTTACTAATGCGTCAACGTTAAAAACAAAAACTAGAAAAACCAATTCATGTAATTGAATACGAGAAAAAATTAAAACCGTATGTAGAAAAATGAATGCTATACAACCTTTTCCTGGAACATAAGAAGTTGAATGTGACTTTTTAAAATATTGAACTCACAGAGATGATATCATCAAACTTAACCAAAAATTACAAACTGTAGGTGTTGAATCTTACTTAAAAACCCTTGGTGCGAAGCAAGGTGACATTATAAAAATTTATAATGTTGAACTTCAATATGAGGAATCAAATGGAAAAACTAATTAACCATAAAAACCAAATAATTAAAAATTTAAAAGAGTATCTATTAACGAATAAAATAAAAAATATAGTAATTGAAGTTAGCGGTGGGGTGGACTCAGCTGTAAGTTTAGCTATTTTAAATGAAGCGCTACCAAAAGAATGCATTTATGCTTATTTCATTAATATAGATTCAAATGAAAAGGATTCTAAAGATGCAAAGAAATTGCTGCATCATTAGATCTTAAGATTCAAGAAATTGACTTAAGCAATACATTGGTAACAATTAAAAAACATTTCAATCAACCAAACCCTCATGCAATTGGCAATTTAAAATCAAGATTAAGAATGATGTATTTATATGACCAAGTGTTTAACCATCAAGCAGTAGTTATTGGAAATTCAAATTTAGATGAACTATATATTGGCTACTACACAAAATTTGGCGATAATGATACTGATATTTGCTTATTGAATGGATTCTTAAAGAGAGATCTTTTTGCGTTAGCAGAGTATTATCATTTACCTTCATTTTTGCAAATTAAAAAACCTTCGGCAGGTTTATTGCAAGACCAATCAGATGAAGAAGGGGATTAAATATGCTGATATTGATAAATTATTAGCATACGAAAATGTAGATGAAATCATTGATTCAAAAATAATTGATTTACATAACAAGAATAAACATAAATTATTTTATAATTAATGCCATTATTTTTTTCCTTTTCTTTGTTAAATAATTTGTTGTCATACTCATAACCCATACTCATATAGAAGAATATTTTAGCCATTAATGACAATGTTATGATAATCATTGCTGTTTCAATAATCATTGATACAACAAGTAAGAATCCTATTCAAAATATTTCTGCTTGTTTAGAATTCAATGAATCTTTGTAATATATGCAATAAAAAACCACTGAAATGACAAGAAAAGTTATCGCAATTAGCATTAAAAGCGAATTGAAGACAAAATATTTTTTGTATTTACTTTTGTTTTTTTTGCTCATCAAATAATGCTTTATAACGAGATGACTTACTCATATCATTAATATTGAGATATTGAAAAAAGAACTTGCAGAATGCAAATTAGAAAAGAAAATTATTGAATGTAAAAATATTTCGTAAAACAATATATTTCACCTCTTTATCATCAATTAAAAGAAACTGAAGATAACAAAACATTCGGTCAAGAAATAAGTCAAGCTAAAGATGAAATTGAATCAAAATAGATTAGATGAGTTATTAACTGAATGCGACCCTAATATGATTTTTATAAATCAACCCAACTTTAGATGTTGAAGTTTATGACATAGGTTCACAACATTTAATAAATTCAACAATAGATGAAATTGCCGAATTTCTTTCAAACTTTAATTTTCAATGAGTATCAGATAATGAACTAACAAAAGATAAATTCAATTTCGATGCCTTAAATATTGCAAAAGGCCACCCTGCACGAGAAATGCATGATTCTTTTTTTATTGAATCCTCTAGACTTTTAAGGACTCATTGCACATCTATAAGTGCTATTTTCTTTGCAAGAATAAAACACAAAAAGATATTCGTGTTTTCTCAAATGGAAATGTTTATAG
>JBOFSS010000109.1:0-5864 GCA_051651665.1 Mycoplasma sp. | reverse complement strand
GCTCAGCGGTAGAGCAACCGGCTGTTAACCGGTTGGTCGCAAGTTCGATCCTTGCTGTAGCCGCCATTATGGCTCGTTGGTGAAGCGACTTAACACACACGCCTTTCACGCGTGCATTCACGGGTTTGAATCCCGTACGGGTCACCATAAAATTTTTCACCAAATATTACCCACAATATTTGGTTTCTGGAGTGTTAGCTCAGCTGGGAGAGCATATGCCTTACAAGCATAGGGTCGGGGGTTCGATCCCCTCACACTCCACCACGCCGTCGTGGCTCAACGGTAGAGCAACTGACTTGTAATCAGTAGGTTGTAGGTTCGATTCCTATCGACGGCACCATTTATGCGCATATGGCGGAATTGGCAGACGCGCTAGACTTAGGATCTAGTTCTAACGAGTGGGAGTTCGAGTCTCTTTATGCGCACCATTAGAAGCAATATAAAAACTACCATTTTGGTAGTTTTTTTCTATATATAGATGGTTGTAAGTGCTGATAATTAAAAAAACCATTTAATAAGATGCTAACAATACATTGTTTACAAATATTTTCCAAGAAATAAATCTAGTTAATATTAATTATATTTTTAATGAATAAATCAATATAATAATCTATGTATTAAAAACATAATATAATATTATATATAAACTAAATTAAAGAGAACATATGAACATACTTTTCATTGGCGATATTTTTGGGAAACTTGGAATAGAAGCTTTAAAACAAGAATTACCAAAACTAAAATCAAAATATGCAATAGATTTAATTATTGCCAATTGTGAAAATACCACTAATTGTCGTGGTTTAAATTTTGATGATTATAAGGAAATTTGTTCTTTAGGAATCGATTATATTACAATGGGTAATCACACATGAGATCAAAAAGATTACGCACTAGTTCTAGAAGAACCAAACATTGTTCGACCAGATAATATTTCCCCTAAAAGCTCATTAGCATATATCGGGAGAGGTTCAATGTTAATTGAACACAATGGTAGAAAGATAGCTCTAACAAACTTGATGGGCGCTTCGACTCATTGTAAACATTGTGAAATTACAAATGCTTTTGTGAGAATGGAAGAGATTGTTAGTCAATTGGATGATGATGTTATTCATTTTGTTGATTTTCATTGTGAGTCAACAAGTGAAAAGAATTGTTTCCAGAGAGTTTTTATTGGTAAAGCCTCTGTTATTGTTGGTACACATACACATATCCAAACAAATGATTCTAATATTGAAAATGGCACTGCATATATTTCAGACGTTGGAATGACCGGTTCTTCTGAAGGTATCATTGGTGCTAATCCAGAAACTTTGATTGAAATGTTTTTTGGTAGATCACCTCGTTTTAGATTAACAGAAGGTTCTGGCAAATACCAATTAAGTGCAGTTTATATTAAAATTGATGAAAATTCTACAAAAGCTACACATATAGAAAATATTTTTATAAGAGAAAAATAATAATTATTTAAGATATATTAAATCTTGAATTTTGTTGTCTGTATTAATCCCATATCTTTCCAACATTTTTGGTGCTTCATATTTTATTAATTCTTTAACAATTATTATTGTAACTATTTTATTCTTTGCAAAAAGAGTATTGAATTTCTCGGATTTCATTTTAGTTAAATCTCCGAATAATTTTCATGCAACATCTTTTTCTAGGGAAATGATTGTTTGAACATTAATTTCACCAACTGCAGAAAGAAATGGTTTACGCTGATAAAATACCAAACGTTTGATTGACTGGTCTATATTTTTAGAAGAAAATATTATAGAAAAATTTTGAGCTTCTTTTTTAATCTCATTAATTAATTTAAATGGTAATTTATACAGTGCAGTTTTATGAATCTGGTCAGTTGGGATAGTTTTCATTGCCAATCATTTTTGATCCTCTGCATTCTTGATAGAGTATGGATCTTTAATAAAAATACCCATTTGAACTGTTTTGAAATATAATTTTTTACTCTTATAATCAAATTCAAAATCTTCGATGGCAAATTCATATGAATCCAACATTTCAACTTTATTTCTATTCTCTAGAATTTTTTCATATTTTTCAGTTTCAATTAATCCAGCTTCATGCAAATTTTTTAAAACTAATGAATCCACTGATGATAAAACATATTTTAATATATGTTCTTTTTCCTTTGAATTTCTAGCTGTTGCTTGAATAGATTTTTTCTTGTTTTGAAAATCAACAAAAAGATTAACAAAGAAAGATCCGATAAATGCATATGAACAAACTCCAAAACAAGCTAGAATAATAACAAAAACTTTCCCTGCATCAGTTTGTGCTACCACATCTCCAAAACCAACAGTTGTCATCGTGATGAATGATAAGTATATTGAATCTCACATAGAAGTGATATTATCATTTGTCGGTGATTCAAGAGAAAAGAAAATATAAGCAAATAAAAGTACAAGAACAATATTAAAAATTACAAAGAATATATAAAATTTATATTTTGAAAAAACAAGTTTTTTTATAATGTTTATATTTTCTTTATTTATTGTAGAACAAATTAACCTACTATAAATAGAAGACAAATTAATAAACAATAAAACATTTAATGTGATTGTTAGAACTTCTGGATTAATAACACTAACATCCATGGTGATTCCACTTATATTAAAAGTGCCATAAACAAAACATAATGTAACCATTGTTATTGAACTCATTATTTGATAATTACTTCATATACTTAATATTTGTTTTTTCAATGCACCAAGATATGTTTTTTCTTTATAGTGCAATTTAATCAAAAATAATCTCATAATAAAATCTAATATATAAATTATAGAAATAATAAAAACCAAAAGGTTTCACGGACTATGGTTTCAACCATTAAAAAAAGATCCAATAATAGGAACGAATGTAATGAAAGGAATTAAAGACATTATTAAATTGTATATTACTGAAGAAATAAATTCTCCTGATGTTTTTGATGTTGAATCCTTAACAAAAGTACATTTATATATTTTTTCAATAATGTTTTTTTTAGTATTATTTTCTTCTTTAATTAATATAGTTGACATTGCAATAATTATAACATAATTAAAATAATGAAATATTTTCTCAATTTTTTATATATGGAAAATATTTTAAATATTTCATTATCTAAAATAGAACATTTATTTAATCTGACGTGGTTAAATATAATTAATATGGGTTGAAAAATAATTAGCATAAGTAGTGAAGTTTTAGTGAATTTATATTTAGATAATTTACAATTAAGATATTCAAATAAAAAAATCCTTTTACCAATAAGAGATATAGATGTTATGATTTTTGAAAATGATAGAATAAGGGTTACATCAAAAATAATCAATTCATTATCAAGTAATAATGTTGATTTAATTTTTTGTAATGAAAAAGGTATACCAACAAGTCATGTATTAGGAATTAACACAAACTCAAAAACTCACGATATTTTTAGAAAACAATTGAAATGAAATGACGAATTCAAAAATACTTGTTGAAATTGAATTTCTAAAATCAAATGTTCTAATCAGTTACGTTTATTAGAATTAAATAGTAATGTTAATGTTGAAAAATGAAAAAAGATAGTCTTCTGTAATAAAACAAATTTTTTATTAAATAACTATGAATCTCAAATTGCAAATTTATTTTTTCATAATATTTTTGGAAATAATTTCAATAGAAGAGAATCCAATCAAATAAATAGTTGTTTAGATTTTTGTTACACAATATTGACTAGTATGATGTCAAGAACTGTGATTTCAAAGGGCTTAAACCAACATATAAGTTTTTACCATGGGTCTGCCTATTCTCAATTTCCTTTGGCATATGATTTGGTAGAAATTTTTAGAGTAATTGTTGATTATTTTGTATTGCAATTATTCATTAATGGAATTCTATCTATGAATGGTCATAATTTAACTAAAAATGTAAAAAATTGTTTCTTGGAATATCTGAGCAATGTTAAGGTTTTAGTTGATGGAAAATTACAATATATTAATAATGCGATGGATATGATTGTGGATTGAATTATTAATAAAAATTTTAATGAACATAACATAGATTGTATTGAGCCATTGATAGCAAACAAATGATAATGATAGGGAGCAAATATTCTAATATGAGAAGTTTACTATTTTTTGATCTTCCAGTTGATAATGAGTTTTTAATTAAGGAATACACTAAATTTAGAAAATCAATTATCAAAATGGGTTACTCAATGATACAAAATTCTGTATATATAAAAGTTCTTCAATCAAAAACGGTATCAAATCAACATTTAATTAATATAAAGAAAATTTTACCTGAAAATGGAAATGTAAGAATTCTCATATTAACTGAAAAACAATATCAAGATATGATGATATTGGTCGGAGTAAAAACAGATAACGAAATAATAAATGATACAAAAAGGTTTAAGGAATTGTAAATGGAAAAATCAAATTTAATTAATTGAAATATTCTTGAAAGTAGTAATTTGTCAAAAGAATTAATTGATGAAATAGAATTATTAAATTATAAAGATTTATTTGAAAATAATATATCTTTCCGTTTTGATAACAACATTTTTCAATTTGAGTTTATAGGCATTAAAATACTAATAACAACTAACACAAATAAATTTATTAGAAGACTTTTTGATTCAAAAGGAAGATTAAATCTATTTTTCGATGAACAAAGGGTTGATGAAAAAGATTTAGTCATAATTTCTCCACTGAGTAAAATTAACGATATTATAAATACAAAATCATCAAATTTTCTATCTAAATATTTAAAAGATAATGATTCACATAATGACAATATGAAGATTGAAGAAGTAATAGGTTCTTTATACAATTCAAAAGATGAAAATGTCAAAAAAATCACTGACATTGATTTAACAAAAGCTCAACTAATTTCATTTCTTTCTGTTAGTGAAGAATTTATAGATGAAAATAATATTATTAATATTTTAAATATACTAAGATCAAAAAATAAAAGATTAACAATAATATTTAATGATGTCAATTATATTTCTTATAAGGAATGTGAAAAGTGAATGAAATGATTTAATTTTATTTTTGTTTTAAATAATAATGAAAATAAAAACTTTAATAATAATCTTCATGATTTTATTCTGATTGAAAAATCAAATAAAATAATTAGTTTTTACGATTTTCACCAATAAATTTGCTAAAATTCAATTGTTCGGAATTAATTAATCCGAATTTTGTATTTTTATTTGGTCCAATCTTTATGTAAGTTAAAACAACATAATGGAGAAAACTATATTCTTAATGATTTTTATTTGGTCCAATCTTTATGTAAGTTAAAAC
This sequence comes from Mycoplasma sp., assembly GCA_051651665.1. Taxonomy (GTDB): domain Bacteria; phylum Bacillota_I; class Bacilli_A; order Mycoplasmatales; family Mycoplasmoidaceae; genus Mycoplasma_L. Next base: position 567 of record JBOFSS010000109.1, on the reverse strand, counting down.
TCAGATGATAGATTATAAAAGTCAATGAGAATTTTTATTTGGTCCAATCTTTATGTAAGTTAAAACTTTAGTTCTTCTTTAAGTTCCTCCATATGATTTTTATTTGGTCCAATCTTTATGTAAGTTAAAACTGCCTTATGATGGAGTGAATACTATATTTGATTTTTATTTGGTCCAATCTTTATGTAAGTTAAAACGTAACGTTACATCCTTAGACGGTAGATACCATTTTTATTTGGTCCAATCTTTATGTAAGTTAAAACAATATACAACAAAACAACCGCTATTTAATAATTTTTATTTGGTCCAATCTTTATGTAAGTTAAAACTTGCTAATTCATTGAACCTTTCACTTAACAATTTTTATTTGGTCCAATCTTTATGTAAGTTAAAACGAAAAAGAACTATTATTTAGAATTGAAGCAATTTTTATTTGGTCCAATCTTTATGTAAGTTAAAACTTTGTTAAGTTTTTACCAAGAATTAGAACAATTTTTATTTGGTCCAATCTTTATGTAAGTTAAAACTTGCTTATCATACTCTAAATTACCCTGTAGATTTTTATTT
>JBOFSS010000108.1:0-2849 GCA_051651665.1 Mycoplasma sp. | reverse complement strand
ACATCTTCATCAACTAAATAATCTTTTTGCTTGAGCACACTTCCTTCTTTTACTTCTAAAGCATAATAACTAACATGTTTGATTTCATTATCGACAACAAATTGTAAAACATTCACTATATCATTTTCAGTCATATTTTCAAGTCCATAAATAAAATCACAACTTATATTATAAAAACCATTATTTTTAAGAATATTGATAGCATTTTGAACATCAGAAACAGTATGTCCACGATTCAATTCTTTGAGAATTTTATCGTTCAAGATTTGTACACCTAATGAAATCCTATTTACATAATTATTTTTAAAAATAATTACTTGTTCTTCTGTTATAAATTCTGGGTTGCATTCAATTGTAAATTCAAATTCTTCAGATGTATCAATATAGTCTTTCAAAAAGTTTAAAAGATTTGCCAAATCAGAATTAGTTAAAAAATTTGGAGTTCCACCACCAATGTAAATAGTAGAAAATTGTGCCAGAGATGATTCTTCCTGGACTTGTTTTTTAATTAATTCAATATACTTGGACACTAATTCATTTCCATTATCAATTTTTTGTCTAAAAAAATCACAATATGTGCAAATATTTTTACAAAAAGGTATATGAATATAAAGATGTTTTGTTTGCATATAAATCCTATTATTATTTAATAATATCATTATGATTACACCTTTTATATAAAAATTATATATATGTATATCCATTAAAAATGATTAAGGTATAATATTCATATGTATCAAAATATAGATAACAATATGAAAAAAGAGAAAATATCCCCAATATCATTCAAAATTGAGTCCTATGATGGTCCATTAGATCTTTTAATTGACCTTATCAAAGATAAAAAGATGGATATCTTATCTATTGATATATCTGATTTATGTTTTCAATATCTTGAATTTATAAATGAAAATTTAAGCTCTGCGAAAATAGATGAAGTTTCAGAATATTTAGTTATGGCTTCTTATTTAATAGAATTAAAATCTAAAAAAATACTTTCTTTGATTAACGAAGAAATGGTTGATGAAACTGAATTGGAAATAGATAGATTAAGAAGACAGTTATTTTTATATAAGCAATATAGAGATGTTGTTTCTAAGTTTAAAGCTCGTCAAAGCGAGAGGGTGAAATTTTTGGCAAAGCCATCAGATGATTTTGATGATTATATACCAAAAGAAATGCCTGAAGCTCCATTACCAGATTCTGTACCAATACAAAGAATTATAAAGGCCTGAAGAAAAATATTAATGGATAATATTTCTGAAGTTGATAAAGATTTTTCATTCTCAATAAATGTAAAGACAATCGATCTTGAAGAATTACAAGAAAACTTAATCCACTTTATTGAAAATAATGATATTTCAAATATTGATTTTGACGGCTTTGTTGAAAGTTTTACTAGAGACAAAGATTTAGAATATAAATGTGCCATTTTCTTTTCTTTATTACACTTATCAAAAAGTCAAATTATCAATTTAGAACAAGATGCAAATACTGAAAAAATATTTATTTCTAAAAATGAACTAGAAATTGTTGAAGGTATCCATGATGAAATAATTGAAGCAATATCACAACAACAAACAATTAGTAAATTGATGCAAGAACAATTGCTCAATAAAACAAAAGTTTCAAGAGAAGATTTAAAAACATCCGTTGATAAAAATCAAAATTCTGATAAAACGGAAAAAAGTAAAAACCAGTTAGATGATATGATAAATGAATTCATAAATGGTAAAGATGATTTTGAAATTGATGATTTCGATCAAGAAGATGATGAAGAATAAGGAGGATCAAATGAATAATGACAATAAAAATAAAAAACCAATTGATGAAACAGAAGAGAATAATAATTTAGATTTACTATTTGATTTTGCCCCAATCGGAACTATAGAAGAGAAAGAAAAAACTAAGAAAGAAAAATTAAATATGATCTTAGAAGAAGATTTTTTAGAAGATTTTAAAGGTGCTGAAAATCCTAAAATTGAAGTTGATCACGAAATATTCGAAGAGGTTCTTTTTTCTGAAAATGAAAATAATATTCAAGAGAATAAAACCCAGTTAATAAATTTTTCAAAAATTAAATCACTTATTGAATCTGCTTTATATGTTTGTGGTAATGATGGAGTTTCTTTGAATGAATTAAAAAAATTGACGGATGCATCTCCAGTAGAAATTAGGAAAATTATCAAAGAAATGATGAATGAATATGATACTAATGAAGCTAGAGGCCTTACAATAAAACTCTTTGGAGATAAGTATAAATTATTTTCAAAACCAGAAAATAGAGAAAGTTTATCTAAATTAATTACATTAAAATATAGAAACCCTCTTTCAAATAAAGTGATGGAAACACTTGCAATAATTGCATATAATCAACCATGTACAAAAGCAATCATTCAAGATATAAGAGCTAAGGATCCAACTGTAACAATTCAAAAACTTTTAGATTTAGAATTGATAGTAGAAGCTGGAAGAAGTGATTCGCCAGGAAGACCGTTTTTATATACTGTAAGTCACAAATTTTATAATATATTTGGAATTAAAAACGTTTCTGATTTACCAACAATTAATTTAGATCAACCGTTTCATGATGATGAAGTTTCATTCTTTGATACAAATAGATTTAATGAATAGGAGAATATTATGCAAAAGACAACACAACAAGATATAGTGAATTTTTTAAAATCATATGGTTTTGTATTTGCTAATTCAGAAATATATAATGGTTTAGCAAATGCTTGAGACTATGGACCTGTTGGTTCATTATTAAAAAAGAACATTAAAGATTTATGATGAAATCATTTTGTTATTTCGAAATCTGATATTGTTGGGTTAGATACTAATATTAT
>JBOFSS010000107.1:0-7944 GCA_051651665.1 Mycoplasma sp. | reverse complement strand
CGAGAGGACCGGAGTGAAGATACCTCTTGTGGTCCTGTTGTCGCGCCAGCGGCACAGCAGGGTAGCAACGTATCGAATGGATAAACGCTGAAAGCATCTAAGTGTGAAACCAACTTCAAGATTAATCTTCCCTCCTTTTTGGGTAAGAATCGTTGTAGACTACGACGTTGATAGGTCAGGTGTGTAAGTGCGGCGACGCATTTAGCTAACTGATACTAATAATTCGAGGACTTATGTAAGTTCTAAGGGAATTGTATGACTAAAAGATCAAGATAATATTCAGTTTTAAAGATTTATTAAATGTGGTGAAGATACTGCAATGGAAATACCTGTTCCCATCCCGAACACAGAAGTCAAGCATTGCGAGGTCGAAGATAGGCGAGGAGCTGAAAATAGAAAATCGCCACTTAAAAAAGAATCCCAGTAAAATGGGATTTTTTTTATATAAACAATAAAAATATTGTAGAATAAAAGCTAAAAAGGAGTTTTATGGAAACTGAAAAATTAAACAATGCTTATATAAATAATGACAAAAATATTAAAGTAAGTTCAGATACTATTTTTAAACCAATATTATCTTATTTATTTTATCTATTTTTAAGAGTATTTAAAATGAAAAGTACATATATTATAATGGGGTTAACACTTGTGATAGCAATTTTATTGCCATTCTTTGTTCACTTTATTGCAAAATTCTCAACTAGTGCAAATGCAAGTCATGCAGTTTTTTTAGAAGCTGTAAATTTTACAGCTACTATATTTGCACCATGAATCCCACTGACACTAATTGTCATGATTGGTGTTTTTGCAAGTGTTAAAGGGATCCAATTATTTTATGACTTTCAAAATGAAGGAACAGAATTATTAATTGTTTCTAAACCAATTAAAAGAAGCCAAATATTAATTGGAAAATTTACTTTCTTATTATTGTTGGGTTTAGTATTTTCTACTTTAATAACCTTATTATCAATGCCAGGAATTTATCAATATACTCAAATTTTCAAAAAGCATGGTGTGACGCCAGGTGGGATATTTATCTCAAGTATAGCTTCATATATTGCAATGTGTTTATTATCAATTTCAATATCTATTGCATCAAAATCAGGTGGTAAAATTGCAAAAGTATTACCAAATCTTATCTTAGGTCTTAGTGTTATTTTAGTTAATATTATTCCTTCTGTTGCTCCAATATTAACTCCTTCTAAACAAATTAAAGAATTTAAAGATGGATTTGTTAAAAAAGTGGAAAATGACCCTGACATAAAAGCTATTTCAGATATTCAAATAGAATATAATACATCATCTTCTTTCTTTTACATTTCGAATTTCAATTTAGAAACTAGTGATTCGGAATATGTTAATTTTAAATATTACTATTGAGGTTTACAGGATCCTGAAAATCCATCTGATCCACAATACAACATTCAAAAACAATATCATGAATCTTTGAGTATAGAATTATCAAAATATTTAGAACAGAAAAAAGGTTATCCCACTACTAAAGGTCTTAATGCTTTTAGTTATTTAAATCCAGTTTCAGCATTTATGTCTATGAGTGGAGTTAATTTAAGTTCATCTTTAAGTTCGATGATCCCGAATTCCCCTCCACCATATAATCTAAACATGTCTAATTTTAAGTCAAAAAATAATGTTTCTATAACGGATGGTTTAGATTACTATTTACTACCTTCTGTAGTAAAACCTGAAAAAATAACAAAAATTGACAACCAACTTTATGTTTCTTTAACTTGATTTGGGATATTAGGGTTATTATCTGGATTTGTAATGTTTAAGTACCAAAGAAAGGACTTTAAATAATATGAATAAATTAGAATTTAAAACCTCTTTAAGAAGTTTGAATAATCTTTTCCAATTAGGTTTATTAACAAAAGATGAATTTGATATCAAAGAAAAAATGATAAATCAACAGTTCGAAGAGTTTTGCAAAAACTATGAAGAAAAATCTAAGACAAAAGAAAAAAAACCACTCATTGTTGTCGAAAATCTGACTAAACATTATAAAGGTAGAGAAAAACCCGCTATTAATAAATTAAATTTCAAAATTTATCCTGGAGAATTCCATGTCTTTATCGGGGCTAATGGTGCTGGTAAAACAACTGCTATTAAATCTATCATTGGAGCTTATAGTAAAAAAAGTATTCAAGGAAATATCACTATTGATGGCAAGGAACTTGATACTGTTGAGGCTAAAATGAAATTAGGATATATCCCTGAGAGCGCAATATTTCCTAAAAAAATGAAAACGAAAGATTACCTATCGATGATGAGTATGATGTCTGGCTATTCATGATCAGATTCAGTTAAATTGGCTGATAATTTATTAAAAAAACTTAATATGTCTAAGTTTGCCAATAAATGTCCAGATTCTTTCTCATCAGGGCAAAAGAAAAAAATATTATTGGCACAATCATTGATTCATAATCCAAGCATTTTAATAATGGATGAACCAGCCGCTAATCTTGATCCACAAGCAAGAGAAGAATTGTTTGAGCTTTTAGTTGAATTACAAAAAGAAGGAAAAGCCATATTCTTATCTAGTCATATTTTAGATGAAGTTGGTAAATATGCTTCTTATGTTACTATTGTTGATGGTGGGGAAATAGTGTTTGATGGAGAGATTAGTCCAAATGATGATCTTTCTGAGTTATATAGAGACTTTGTTGTTAAAGGTTCTGTCGACAATTGTAATTAAAATAAAAGAAGTTAAAAGATAATTAAATTATCAAAAAACTACTTAATTATTAGATATTACAATAAAAATTGTTTTGTAATATTATTAATTGATAGATTATTGTATAATAATAAGTATAGTGTGTATAATATACACTTTATATAAAGAGGTTCTAAATGAAAGAAAATTATGTAGCTAATTCTTTTAAAGGTTTATACCCTGAAAATCAAGATGATGTTAGAGAAATATATTTTGAATGATTAGATATTAACAGAATTGTTGATCCTAAACTTCAATTTGAAGCACACCAAGATTTGAGAAATAGATTCCCAGGTGTTTTACCATCGGAATTACATCTTGATGCTGAAAACCAAAGATGAAAACCAAAATATGGTAACGAAAATGAAAGAATTGTAAAAGTAGAAAATAATCCTAATGACTATAGAACAAGAATTTACACTGAGACTTACAAAATTATTCCTACTGGAACATATGAAGATATGTATTATTCTAATTATGATAAAAACTTTTATGATAATCAAAAAAAGTTAGCTATTCAAAAAGAACAACTTATGTACCAAACAAGTAATTACTACGATGAACGTAGTCAATATACTGATGTTCAAAAAAAAGCTATTGAAAATAGAGAATCTATTGAATCTAAATTTATTGTTAACCATAATCCAATGAATAATATGAAATTACAACCGGACTATTACCTTGGTAAAAAGACAGATTATAAATTAGAAGAGCACAACCAAAATCACGTTTATGTAAAAGAAAAAAAATGTGAATGTAAAACACAAGATAATTTGTCTGTTGAGCAAAATGATAGTGAACATAAATCTTCGATAAAAAACTTTTTCAGACCATTTACTAAAAATAAAGAAGAAATCGAACATGAAGAATTAAACTCATCACCTTCTTCTTTTGCATTTGAACAAGTTCAATCAACTCCATCTAATGAAACTTTAATCAATAATGCACCTATTACTACAAATCCTGTTATCGAAACACCAGTTATCGAAACACCAATTATTGAAACGCCGTTGTTCCAACAAACACACACTCAAAATTTAAATGAAAATTTCTACTTTCCTAAAAAAGAAGAGGTTCATATTTCTAAACATATTCCAATAGCTGCACCTCAAAAAGAATTCTTAAGAGAAGATACATTACTAATTAAAGAAAGTATTAATTCTTCATTTAATAATGAAGAAATTGAAAGAATAGCTCGTGAATCAGCAAGTAAAGTATGAACTTCAGAACCGTTAGAACAAATTTTAGAAGAACTTAAAAGAGAAGTAGAAAATGTTGCAAATACAAAAGATACTTCAAAAATGAATACAAGTACCAATAAAATGATTGTTAAACCAAAAATGGCTTTAGCTTAATAATTCATTATTTTACTTTAAAACTAAAGTATATTAAACACTCCAAAAAGGAGTGTTTTTTTATTTAATTCTTAATTTTTCAATATTTATCTTAAGTATATGTGAATTTCAAATCTTTATAGATAAGATATACAAATATATTGAAAAAGTGTAAATGTAAACATTATCAAAAACTTTTGAATCAGCACTTAAAATTGTTGGGATAATGCTCTCTATAATTGGGTTAAAAGCAGCAGAAGCAGCTTACATTATAGTTTCTTGATCATCATATGTAAAAACGGAATTATATTTAATAAATAAAATATAAAAAATGGTGTCTGTGGATCAAACTGATATTTTTAGGTATATTGGTAAAAATATTTTAAATACTAGGGCATAAACACTTTAGAAACTATATCGAATCCCCAAATTAAAAATCCATAAATCAGAAATTGACATTAGAAAAAAATGGATGAATAATCTCAATATTCAATATTAATATATAAAAGTAGTTTTAGAAGTATAAGTCTGATATCATTACTCTTTAGCACAACCTTAACTTATATTGGATTAGAAAAAGTGAGACTTCATAATCATGACAATAAAAATTATTTTATTATATAAATTAATAAATATCATTTAAATAAAAAAAATGAATGAATATATGTTAAATTAAATAGTTGTATGAAAATTGAAGAATCTAAAAATATAGAGAATATATTAACAAAAGCTTTTTCTGTCTTGAACGAAAAAGACAAGGATCAAATTTTATCTCATATGGATGAAATGGTTGATAATGTAAAAAAAGAAAATAAAAATATCAAAAAATCAAAAAGTGAAATTTCATTTTGGAAAGTTTTTTGATTCATTATAAAAGTTTCCTTAATAGGATTTGGTGGCGGTAATGCACTGTTCCCAATTATTAAAAAAGAAGCTGTTGAAAAACATCACTGAATAACATCTGATGAATTAGATAATATTTTGATAACTACAAATATGCTTCCGGGCGCATCAGTTCCAGAAGCTATCTCTTATATAGCGATTTCAACACTTGGTAAAGTTAAAGGTGTATTGGTAACAATTATAGGATTACTACCACATATAATGATATTCTTTGCACTTTTTTATGTCGGCAATGAATTTATACCTATTCAGTATTTAAACATTATATACGTAGCTGTTATTCCAGTTATTATTGCAACACTAATTAATTTTGTTATTAGATATATTAAACAATCTATGAAAGAACTCACGTATAGTATGTGGATTTCATTATTCATTTTTTCAACGGGATTTTGTTTATTTATTCCAACACCATTCAATATTGCAGCTATTATAATTGTTCTTGTTATTTTACTAGGTATTGTATATGAATGTATCAGGTCGAAAAAACTTATAAATAAAGTTACTAGAAATAAATTAAAATTAGAAGCTGAAGAAATCCTTAAATTATCTAATTTAAAAGAATGTTCTTTAGAACAGTTTGAGATTCTAAAAAGATATATCGATAATATAAAACATGAGGATATTAATGTTAAATATAAAATTGAAATTATTTCTGATGATTTAGTCATTATTGATATTCTTGAACAAGAAAAGGTCAATGATGATTAGTTTAGTAATAGCATTAGTAGGATGTTTGATCATTTCATTCATAGTATTTGGTGGTGGTCAGGTATTCATTCCATTTTTTAAAATATTACTAGTTGACTTAATGGATATTAGTCCAGAATTATGAGAGACAGCACTTACACTAGCGAATTCAACACCAGGTGTATTTTCAACTAAGTTGGCATTCATCGCAGGTTATTTAGCAGCAGATGGAGAATGATGAGGATATATAGCGATGTTCGCAACTTATCTTTCATTCATGATTGTTCCAATCACTATAATGTTCTTTGCAATGAAAGGATATAAAAAAATACAAAACAATAGATATGTAATAACTATTAATAAATTTTTTAAACCAGTTACAGCTGGAATATTAGCAGCATTATGTGTGCAACTACTCTTCTCTTCGATGTTCCCGTTCTTAGTATTCAATGAAATGAATGATTATGCCAATATATCACCACATTTATTTTTCGATGGATGAAGGCTATGGGTGTTAATATCTTTTGTTCCAATAAGTATAGGATATTCCTACTATTTTATATACAAAAAGAAAGTGAATATCATATTCATTATTATCTTGAATATTGTCTTGGCGTTGATTTTATTTCAACCTTGATTATAAACAAAATAAAAAATAAAAAAAATAGTATTACTACTATTTTTTTTATTTAATAATATAAACTAATAAGTAAAATTAATTATCTTCTTTTTTAGATTTTTTGAAACCGAAGTAAGATAAACTTGAACCAGCTATTAATGCTACAGGGCCAACCACTACTAAAGCAATTCCTCATGCATTTACATTGAAATTACTAATTATTTCTTTAGTATCTTTTAAACTTTGCTCAGCATAATTTAATGAAGCAATTACTTCATCCTTAAAAGGACCATCAGGCAGAAGATCTAACATTTTTTGATAGTCAGATATTAACTTTTCTAGTTCTTTCTCTTTATATTTGAACATTTTTAAAGCAGAATCCTCATTGAATGAATCAATTGTTTTTTTATGGAAATCTTTAATTTGTTTATTTGACGTAACTTTAACTAAATCACCTTCTTCCATGTCCATCAGAAATTTATCGTTGTCTTTGTAAATTACACCTCAGTTAGATGTCCCATTACCAATTTTTACTGTTTCGCCTCATCCGACATCTTTACTTGCTTTTGAATTTGCAGAAGTTGGAACCATTACTGCTCCTGCAACTGTTAAACCTAAACCAGCTACAGAAAGTGCCACTCCGGCAATTCCGAAAGTTGATTTAAATACTTTTTTAATAAAACTCATTATTTACATCCTTTTTCAACATTTTATTAATGTTTATAATATTATACAATAAATACATATTTTCGTAATTCTTATATACCTCTATTTAAATTGTCATATTAATTATTAACTATTTCTCCATATTAAAAAAATAGTGTTTTACATTACACTATTTTTTATTTATTAAGTTTAGAAACTAATCAACATTTAATTCTGTATTATTTTCTTTTTCAGTCTCTTTAATTTCTTTTTTTGGTTCTTCAGTTATAGGTTCCACATCTTTATCAACTATATCTGAACCTTTATTTGATTTTTTGAAACTATAGTAAGCTAAACCAACACCAGAAAGTAATGACACAGGACCTATTATTGCTAAAGTAACCCCTCATGCATTAATATCGAAGTTTTGAACAGCTTTTTTAAATCCAATTCCCAATTCTTCATCATTTTTTGTATTTTCAGCAATCTTCTTAGCCACTTCCTTAATTGTCTTAACTTGATAAATTTTCTTTAAAAATTCATAATACTGTTTTATTTGTTTCTTGGTAGGATTCATAATTACTTCGCCATCAATTGAAATTATGCTTGTGCCATCTTTAAAATAAAAAATATAAAAATTTGAAGTTCCAATACCAACAGATTGATCTTCTATTTTCATTTTCTCATTTGCAGAAGTTGGAATCATTACTGCTCCTGCAACTGTTAAACCTAAACCAGCTACAGAAAGTGCCACTCCGGCAATTCCAAAAGTTGATTTAAATACTTTTTTAATAAAACTCATTATTATTTCCTTCTTACATTTAATTATGTCTATATTTATTAGATTATATTCATTCTACAAATAAGAAAATATAGTGTTAGTGCACCATCTTTTTTTATTTGTTAAATTTAGAAACTAAGCAGCAGCTACTTCTTCTGTTTTGCTTGATTTTTTGAAACCAAAGTAAGCTAAACCAACACCAGAGAGTAATGCCGCAGGACCAACTGCAACTAAAACAATT
>JBOFSS010000106.1:0-5826 GCA_051651665.1 Mycoplasma sp. | reverse complement strand
GGCTAGAAAAAGTCATATTATTACAGGACTTCCTGATGCTTATGCAAGAGGGAGAATTATTGGGGATTACAGACGTGTTGCTTTATATGGAATTGATTTATTAATCGCTAATAAATTAAAAGACAAAGCTTCATTACCTTCAGTAATGACATATGAAGTAATTAGACAATCTGAAGAGCTTTCTGATCAAATCAGTGCGTTGAAAAAAATGAAAGTTATGGCTCAAAAATATGGATTTGATATTGGCCAGCCAGCATCAAATGCTAAAGAAGCGATTCAATGATTATACTTTGGATACCTCGCTGCTATTAGAGAACAAAATGGTGCAGCGATGTCTATCGGTAGAACTTCTTCTTTCTTAGATATATATATTGAAAGAGATTTAAGAAATAAAGTAATTACTGAAATGGAAGCACAAGAATTAATCGATCATTTTGTAATGAAATTAAGAATTGTTAAATTCATGCGTCCGCCTGCATACAACCAATTATTTAGTGGTGATCCAGTATGAGCAACTGAATCCATAGGTGGTATGGGTATGGATGGAAGAACTTTAGTTACTAAATCATCTTTCAGAATTATTCACACGTTAGCTAATATGGGGCCCGCTCCTGAGCCTAACTTAACAATTTTATGAAGTGTTAAATTACCTGAGAATTTCAAAAAATTCTGTGCTAAATATTCAATTTTATATTCTTCAATGCAATATGAATCTGATGATTTAATGATTCATACTCATGGTGATGACTATGCAATTGCTTGTTGTGTTTCTCCTATGAAAGTTGGAAAACAAATGCAATTCTTTGGTGCACGTGCAAATCTTGCAAAAGCATTACTATATTCTATTAGTGGTGGTTACGACGAAATTCATCCAGAAATTCACATGGGTCCATTGACTGAATCTGTGGACAAAACTAAACCATTAGACTTCAAAGAAGTGTATGACAGATTTAAAGAAACACTTAGATGATTAGCTGGATTGTATGTTAATACATTGAATGTTATTCATTACATGCATGATAAATATTATTATGAAGCTGCTGAAATGAGTTTATATGATTCAGAAGTTTTCAGATTCTTTGCCACTGGTATTGCCGGATTAAGTGTTGTCGCTGATAGTTTAAGTGCTATTAAACATGCAAAAGTTACACCTAAATTTGATGGTAACCAATTATTGTCTTTCGATATAGATGGAGACTTCCCGAAATATGGTAATGATGATGATAGAGTTGACTCAATTGCTCAAGAAGTTGTTAAATTCTTTATGACTGAAATTAAAAAACATCCAACATATCGTGATGCATTGCCAACTATGTCAGTTTTAACAATTACTTCAAATGTTGTTTATGGTAAAGCTACAGGTGATACTCCTGATGGAAGAAAAGCCGGAGAACCATTTGCACCTGGAGCAAATCCTATGCATGGTAGAGATCAAAATGGTGCTATTGCATCATTAGCTTCTGTTGCAAAAATACCTTTTGCTTATGCTGCTGATGGAATTTCAAATACATTCTCAATTGTTCCTGATGCATTAGGTAAAAATGGTGAATTCATAATTCAACACGGAGACCTTGACTTAGAAGAACTTGGTATTTCAATTACAACTGGATGTCAATCTTGTGGAGATTGTGGATGCAGTACAAAAGAAACTTCTAAAAATAAAAAATAATTATTTTATTTTTGAACTTCTAATTTCTTTTAAACTAAGATCTGAACATTCAAAAATTAAAAATTCTAATGAGTCGTTATATTTTAAATAAAGATTTTTTAAATCAACTTCATATTTATAATCTTCTTTATTCCTATAACCACGAATTATAAAGCCAATCCCCATTTCTTTAGCTAGAATGGGGATTGGTTTTTCTTTTTCAACAATGACAGTAACGAATGAATTTAAAGAATGTTTTGTTAGCAGTTCTAAAATTTTAGAAGTATCAAAAGAATTTTTTATTTTATCTGGATTTTGAGCAATAACAATATATATATGATCAAAACCATAATCAATTGCTGATTTTATTACATTGATATGACCTTCGTGAAAAGGATTAAAACTTCCTGGAAAAATACATTTTTTCATTTACTATTTAACACTTTTTTTAATTATTGAAATGAGTTTCATTGGTTGTTCTCATTCAATGCAATATCCACAATTTTCAATAATATTTAAATTTTTATTATTTATTAGTGATCTAAAAAATTTAATATTTATTAATGGATTTTGTCTACCAACTATCAAGATATTTTCTTGATTCATATTTTTGATTCAATAAAAATATTTGTTCAATTCTTTATATCTAATTAATTGATCTAAAATTTTATGATAAACAAGTTTAGATTTTGATAGTTCCTTAACTTCTTCTCTAACTGATTTTATTCAATTTTCATTATCCCTTAGATTTTCTAATGAGTAAGATAAATAAATATATTTATAAATTGCTAATTTAATAGTTTGTGGTAACATTTTAGACTTTATATTAATGCCTTGAAGATAACTCATTTCATCAAATGGATTAACAATAATTAGTTTCTCAATATTTTCTAAATAATCTTTATGGATGTATCTAAAAATCATTGAAGAGAAACCATTTAGTATAACTGTGTATTTAATATTTTTTTTGCTATCTAAGAATTTAGTTAGTTGCAGGATTAAATTTTCCATTTTAAACTCATCAAGGTTATCATATGTAAATTTTCATTTAAAAAATAATAAATTATAATTATTAGAAATTTCTTTTTTAAATTGAGTTGAATTAGGTAGAGATGGAATTATATCTTGTATATAAATAATGTTGCTTCGATTTTTCATATATTAATAATATCACAAAAAAACAGTTCAATTATTGTATAATAATTAACATTATGGCAAAAAAAGAAAACAAAAAAATATCAAAAGGTATTGAAAAAGAAACTACATCAGATAAATCATCTGAAATAAAAGTTTCGAAAAAAAATAACCAAGCTGATAATCTTTTGAAAAAATACGGACTTGACGCTAACGATGCTGTCGAAGTTTCTGAATCATCAAAAAAAGAAAAAGAAGTTAAAACTAAAAAAGAAGAAAAAATCGACCAAGTAGAACTTGAGAAAAAGTCAGAAGATACTATTGAAAGTTTAGAAACTACAACTGTTGATTGAAAAAATTGAAAAGAACTTCTTTTAAATTTTTTGTATGGAATCTTTATGGGAATAAGTGATGCTATACCAGGATATAGTGGCGGAACTACACTTTCATTAATTGGTTTTTATGAAAAATTAGTTAAAAATTTTAAATCAATTTTCAAACCTTCTATAAAAAAAGATTTTTGAAAATACTTGTTATGATTCATTCCTTTTGCAATTGCTTGATGTGGTGTGCTTATTGGTATGATGAAATTAGTTGATGTTGTTGCAGATGCTAATATGGCAGTTATTTTAGTTTTCTTATTTGGATCATTTGCATTCTTTTCAATTCCATTATTTGCATTAGTCAATAAAAATAAAATGATTAATTATAAGGAAATTATTTCTAAAGAGCCAAAAACAAATAACCAAAAAATTCATATCATCGTCTTCACTGTAGCTATCCTAATTATGATAGGTATTGGACTAGCCTCTAGATTTGTCCCGACTACAATTTTAAATGATGGCACTACGATTATTGGTGTTACATTTGCAGATAATTCAGAACAATGAGCATCTACTAGTGATACTGGGCAAATATTAATGTTAATAGTATCAGCTTTTTTCGCAGGATTTGCATTGTTAATCCCAGGACTTAGTGGAAGTATGGTTCTATTTACAACTGGTTGATATCCTAAGATTTCACAAATGTTGAGCGATATTGTTTCTGGTGTTCCAGGTTCTACAAATTATATCCCATGATTGATGATGCTTATTGTCGGAGTAACCTTAGGAATTATTTTAGCTTCATTCGTTATCAATATAATTATTGAGAAATGAGAAAAAATATTTTACACAATTTCATTTGGTTTAGTTTGTGGATCATTTATTACAGTTTTTGTTTCATTAAGTGCATATGAATATTCGTTTTTATCAAACCCAACAACTCTTGCTCTTAGTATTACGATGATATTTGTAGCTGTTATAGTGAATGCTGGTATATTTGTATTTTTGAACCAAACAAAAAAAATTAATTACCCTAAATTTTTCATATCTAAAAAAACCGAAACAAAAACAACGGTTATTAATTAAAAACATGATATAATGTTTGTGTATAGAGAAAGAAGTGATTTTACTCACCTGATACCACTTTTTGTTGGTATAGGTATAAGCTTTAATGGATAGTATTAAAGTTGTGTATCATTTTCTGATGCACAACTTTCTTTATACAAAAGTAATTAGAGGTATAAATGGCTGAAAGACCAAAAGAAAGTTCACTTCCCATAAATGAAGCAATTAGAATTAAAAACATTAATGTAATTGATGATAATGGCGAAAATTTAGGATTGATGAAAACGAGCGATGCTTTAATTCTTGCTCAATCAAAAAATTTAGATTTAGTTTTAATATCTTTTAAAGATAATAAAGCCATTGCTAAAATTTTAGATTATGGAAAATTTAAGTATACTCAAAAAAGAAAACAAAAAGATGCTAAAAAGAACCAAACTACAATCAAAAATAAAGAAATCAAAGTAAAACCATTAATTGGTGATCATGATTTACAAGTTAGAGCAAATAACACAATAAAATGATTGAATAGTGGTGATAGAGTAACTTTTATTATTGAGTCTCGTGGTAGAATGTCAACTAAACCAGAGTTTGTAAAGATTGTTTATGACAAATTTATGACTTTATTAGATGGCAATGGAAAAGTTACTTCTGAAATGAAAAAAGTTAACAATTTCAGATACGAAACAGTTATTGTACCGAATAAAAAATAGGAGTTTATAATGAAAATTAAACAAAAAACAAAAAGCTCCGTTGCTAAAAGATTTAAGGTTACAGGTAATGGTAAATTAAAAAGAAAACATGCTTACCGTAGTCATATGGCAATAGGATCTTCTGTAAAACAAAGAAGACAATTAAGAAAAGATGGACTTGTTCATGTATCTGATACAAAAAGATACGAACAATGTCTTTAATAAGGGGTTAATCAATGAGAGTTAAAGGCGGACCAGTCACAAGAAGACGTAGAAAAAAATGGTTAAAGGCAGCAGAAGGTTCATGAGGAACAAGACATACTTCATATAGAATTGCTAAACAAACTGTTATTAGAGCAAGTCAATATGCTTATAATGATAGAAGAAAAAGAAAAAGTAATTTTAGAAAATTATGAATTGCAAGAATCAATGCAGCAGTTAGAGAAATGGGATACACATATAGTGATTTCATGCATAAACTAAAAGTTAACAAAATAGAAATTAATAGAAAATTATTATCTGAGTTAGCAATTAACAACCCTGTTCAATTTGAAGAGCTTGTTAATAAAGTAATGAAATAAAAATTATCATATTATAATATAAGAGAAAACATCACTATTTAAATAGTGATTTTTTTATAAGGTGAGGTTATGTATATAAAAGAAATTTATGAAAATTGAGATTTGCACGCGAATGATACTGAGCTTGAAATAAAGTTTAATTTATTTAAAAAATTAATTAAGATTTTAAATACAAAAAGTCTAAGATCAACAGATAATCAAAAAATCATTGATAGCAATATTATTCGTAATTGACAGAATTTGAACATTCAAAAACTACTTGAACAATATAACTTAATTTCGAATAATAATTTTTTTAATGTGCCACATCATAATAATGATAATCAAATAATTAAAAGTTTATTTATACTGTTGAATATATTATTTGATTTAAAGGTATTAAATTA
>JBOFSS010000105.1:0-10611 GCA_051651665.1 Mycoplasma sp. | reverse complement strand
TGTTATTTAGTTACAAAGATTGGTGAAAAAAATATTGAATCACCTTATATTATAAGACCAACTAGTGAAATCGTTTTTTGCAAATACTTTAATCATATAATTTCAAGTTATAAATCATTGCCTATTAAAGTTAACCAATGATGCAATGTTATGCGTGCTGAAAAAACAACAAGACCTTTTTTAAGAAATAGTGAATTTCATTGACAAGAACTTCATGCTGTATTTGATTCTCAACAAACTGCGTTAGATTTTACAAAAGAAATTTTAGATAGATATGAAATCATTGCTAAAGAATATTTATGTCTACCTATTATTAAAGGTGAAAAAACAGAAGGTGAAAGATTTGCTGGCGCTGACAATACTTTCACTATCGAAAGTATTATGCAAGATGGACAAATGTTACAATGTGGAACAAGTCATTATTTAGGAACTAATTTTTCTAAAATCTATGATATTAAATTTCAAACAAAAGAAAACACTTTTGCTTTTGCTCATCAAATGTCTGCTGGAATTTCAACTAGATTAATAGGTGGAGTGATTATGGCTCATGCTGATGATAATGGTTTAGTATTACCCCCAGATATAGCTCCAATTCAGATCAAAATAAATGTTATGGGTTTAAATAAAAACCCTGAACTTAAGGATATTTTAGATAAAGTTAAAAATGATTTATCAAAAGACTATAGAGTTAAAATAGATGACTCTGATAGTGGATTAGGATTTAAATTATCTAATGGAGAAATAATGGGTGTACCAATCCAATTAATAATAGGTAGGGAAACATTATCTGATGGGAGCATAACTTTAATTAGGAGAGATGATTTAACTAAGCAAACATACAAAATTGAAAATTTAGAAGATGTTATTAAAAATGAAATAGTAACTTATAAACAGAATATAACACTTAAAGCTAAAAAATTCTTAGATGACTCAATTGTTGAAGTGTCTAGTATTGAGCAACTTAAAGAAATTTTAATTCAAAAGAAAATTGCAAAAGTTTTTTGAGCCGGAACACCTGATGATGAAGCTAAAGTTAAAGAATTAACCGGAGCAACCCCAAGAGCTATAATTGGTTCTGGTAACGGCAAATGTTTCTTCACAGAAAAAGAAGCGACACAAATAGTAATCTTCGGAAGAGCTTATTAGAAAATAAAGTTTATAAATATAAAAAAAGCACTCCTTTAAGAGTGTTTTTTTATATTTATCTTTTATGATAATTATTTATTATTTTTCAATAAATTATTTATTCAAAATAGCAGTAACAGCAGGTAAATCAGATCCCTCTAATAAACATAATGATGCACCACCACCTGTTGATATGTGAGTTAATTTATCTTCTAAATTCAAGTTTTTAATTGCAGCAACTGAATCACCACCACCAACTACAGAATACACACCATCTAATGATGCGATTGTTTTCGCAATTGTTTCAGTACCAATTTTGTAATTTTCGAATTCAGTAACTCCTAATGGACCATTTCAAACAACTGTTTTTGCACCTTGTAGAGTTTTTACAAATAATTCAATTGATTTAGGACCAATATCAAGACCCATAAATCCTGATGGAATACTTAAACCGTCTGTGTAAGCTGGTTTAACATCAGAGAATGATGGAGAAATCGCTGAATCGATTGGAAGAACAATTTTAGATCCAAATTTTTCTAATAACGTTTTTGCAGTTTCAATTTGTTCATCTTCACATAAAGAATTACCAATTTCTTCGCCCATTGCTTTGAAGAATGTAAAAGTCATTCCTCCACCAATAATTACTTTGTCATAAATAGCAGCTAGTTTGTCAATAACTTTAATTTTGTCAGAAACTTTAGCACCACCAATAATTGCAACAGCTGGATGATTAGGTGATTCAACAACTTTGCCTAACATCATCAATTCTTTTTCAACTAGGAATCCGAACCCTGCTTCAGCTATGTTATTTGTAATACCAACATTCGAAGCATGAGCTCTATGACAAGTTCCAAAAGCATCATTAATAAATACATCTGCTAATGAAGCTCAGTACTTACCAAGTTCAGGATTGTTTTTTGATTCTGATTTATTATCTAAATCTTCAAATCTAGTATTTTCCAACATTAGGATTTGTCCAAATTCTAATTCTTTAACTGCTGCTTCAACTGCCGCACCTTTTGTTTCAGGACAGAATTTAACTGGTAGTCCAATTAAGCTTTCAAGTTCTTTTGCAACTGGTGATAAAGTTTTTTTAGCTTTATCTTCTTCAGTTTTGATTCTTCCTAAATGAGAAAGTAAAATAACTTTAGCTCCATTATCTAATGCATATTTAATTGTCGGAATTGCTTCAACAATTCTTTTATTAGAAGTGATTACACCATCTTTAATTGGTACATTAAAATCTACACGAATAATAACCGCCTTATTTTTGATGTCAATTTTGTTAATTGTTTTCATATTTTGTCTCCATTCAATGCTAAAAAGCTTAAAACACTATATAATTATAGTATATTTTAATTATTTAAAATAAAGCTTTTAAAATGGTTCTTAAAAGGAGCCGACATGTCAAATGAAATTATATTGATAATATGTTTATCTATTCTGCTTTTTATATTGATAGGTATTTCAGTATTTCTATTTATAAAAATAAACAAAAATAAGAATGACAAACTAAATAAGTTACTAAAATCTAAAATAGATGAGTGCAATAACCAGTCATTAGTGTTAAGCTCTAAAATTTTGAATTTAGAAAAATTAAATAAAGAGGAATTAGAAAAAGAATTTTTTTTAATTCTAGAAGAAAAAAATAAGAAAAAAATAAAAGAAATTACAGAAGAAGCAGAACAACAATCAAGAATTAAATCTGCGGAAATTTTATTAAATGCTATAGAGCATATGAGTGCACCATATATTCAGAATAATTCCACTTCATCAGTTGAAATTGAAGATGAGCAAATTAAGGGTAGGATAATTGGTAAGAATGGAAGAAACAAAAAAACTTTTGAAAGATTAACAGGTGTTGATTTAGTTATTGAGAAAGATATGTTATCTTTAACAGTTTGCTCTCATAATCCAATAAGGAGAGAAATTGCCAAACTTGTTTTAATTGAATTATTAAAAAGCAAAGTTATTGAACCATCAAAAATAGAAGTTATATATGAAAGTGTTGTAGAAAAATTTGAATTTGATTTAATTGAAATTGGTAGGAATGTTGTGGAAGATATTTTGAAAATTTACGATTTACCAAAAGATATATATCAATATGTAGGAAAATTGAAATTCAGAAGTAGTTATGGTCAAAATTCCTTAGATCATTCAATTGAATGTGCAAGAGTTGCTAATGTTATGGCAAAAGATCTTGGCGTTAATGTTGAGCTTGCAACAAAGTGTGCATTCCTTCATGACATTGGAAAATCAAATGATTATGAACTCAATGAAACACATATTGAGAGCGGTTTAAAAATTGCAAGAAAATTAAATTTACAGAATGAGATTATCAATAGTATTGAAAGTCATCATGGGCAAGTACTATCTGATAATATTTATAGCGCAATTGCAAAGATTGCAGATACTGTATCTGCATCTAGACCAGGAGCGAGATTAGATTCATTTAATGAATATTTTGAGAGAGTTGTGAACCTGGAAAAAATTGTTAATAATTTTGAACAGGTTACTCAATGTTATGCAATTAAATCGGGAAGACAATTGAGAGTCATTGTAAACCCTTCAAAAGTGTTGGATAATGAACTTGAAAATCTTGCTTTAAAGATTAAGGAAAAATTAGAATCTGATAGTTCTGTCTCTGGTTATAATATAAAAGTTGTTATCATCAAAGAAAATAGATATGAGTTTGTAACTAACTCTGCTCGTTAATTAATTTTTTGCTTTTATATTTTTCAATAAAATCTTTTGGTGTTAATGCATCTTCGATTTTAAATTCACCACTTCTAGTTCTTCTTAATGAAATGAGAGTTGCAAAACCATCAAGATTTTTACCAATATCATTGGCAAAAGACCTTATATAAAAACCCTTAGAAACATTCATTCTAATTTTCAATAGATTATTCTTAAATGAAATTATTTCATAATCTATTAAATTAACAGATTTTTTTGGAAGATCAATAATAACGTTTCCGTTTCTAGCATGCTTATATAGTTCTTTACCATTAACTTTTACAGCACTATACATTGGTACTTCTTGTTCATAACTTTCATTTTTAAACTTCTCACAACAAGCAATGATTTGTTCAATTGATATATGCATTTCTTTTCTTGCTGTAACTTCGCCTTCTAAATCGTATGTATCAGTGGTATAACCAAATTCTATTTCAGATATATACTCTTTTGTTTCATTCAATTGGTTCGTTAAATTTTTTGTACCATTATTAATACCTATAATCATTACACCAGAAGCCATTGGATCAAGAGTTCCGCCATGACCAATTTTCTTGATATTACATTCTTTTTTAATATGTTGAATTAATTTATTTGATGTGATGTTTAATGGTTTATCGATGATAAAAAGATTGTAATTGTTTTTTTGCATAATGATTAAGTATAATATTGTATAATTATATTACTATGACTATAAATAAATATAAAAAATATTTGAAAAAAGAATATCCAGTAGCTTACGCTAGTGTAGGGAGATTTATTAACAATCCTGAAATTGCTATTGAAAAAATAATAAAGAACATTCAATGAAACTATCAATATGGAAAAATTGAATGAAATGATATGTTAAGTGAAAGTAATGAAATATATAATGAAATTTTCACATTATTATTAGAAAATGATTTAGACACATTTTTTAGTTTAATTGATGATTTTTTATTGAGTATCAGAATTTCTTATGATGATTCAAAAGGTACTTTTGATAAAGAGATTATTAAAAATATTTTCTTGAATAATAAAAATGAATATAAATACTATACATTATCTTTATATACTTTAATTGCAGGTAATTACGACTTTATTTATAATCTTTTAAAGGAAGAATATAGACCAATAAAATTCTTAAATATGAACATAAGAAAAGTATTGAAGCTATTTAACTCAATTATTACAAATGAATTTGCTGATTCCCTAATAAAAGAAGTTAAAAAAAATAGGGAAAAACCTGAATCTACTTATAATGTTTTGGATTCCATTACACTTTCACCAACACAACCGGATTAATTAATATGATCATTAATGATAAACAATTTTTTGACAAAATTTTTCAGGAAAATAAAAATAATTTGAAAATTGCTATTTTAGGCGATACTATTTCAATTGATAAAAAAGCATTTGAAATTAAACAATTATTTATTTCAAATGAAAATTTGTTTTGTATAGATAAAGAAATTGAAAACTTGAATTTTGTTAATTGTGAAATTGATGTTTTAATTTTATGTATGAATCCTTTTAAGTCAATCAATATTCTTAATGACTATAAAAATCTAAGAACAGTTAAAAATGTTATTATTCAACCCGGTGCTGGTAGTGAAGAAATAGAAAATCTACTAAATAACAATAAACTTAAATATACTAATGGTTGTGTTCTAAAATATTTTTCAGAGATATTATAGAATAAAATTATTTTTGAATTTTGTACTAACATCAAGATTTGATGGAGATTTCAAAACTTCATGAATACTATATTTACCCATAATAAACATCATCAATTGATAAAAGTGAATCTCTAATCCGATTAAATTAGCATCATCATTCAAATTTTCTAAGATTCAATTAAAATTATTTTGATCTAAATTATTATTCTTAATTTTATCTAATAATTGTTTTTTTGATGGTGGTACATAAATTGTCAATAACTTCAGTGTTTCATTACTTACTTTATTAAAAATATAAAGTGTAGCTGCAAATTCACCATAAACAGAAGTTTTTTCTTCTATGAAAGATAATTCTTTTTTATTGTTACCATCAACACCAAAAACTAGCATGAGTTCGTTTTGACTATTTGCATATTTTATCAATTTATCTTTTGGTATCAAGGGGTATTGTTTTATTAATTTATCTACACTTGTAATCAATATTTTCTTTGGTAATTGATTCAGTGTGTTATCAATTAAATTTGATATTACATTAATTTTATTACATAAGTGTTCAACATGTTGGATTAATTTAACTTCGTTTATTTCTGATAAAAATTCTTTTCAAACACCATAAAGTATAAATTCAAATCATGTTTGATTAAGGTTGTATTGAAAATCTCTATAAAAGTGTGCCGCATATGACATAACACCAAATTTTACAGGGAAGTCAAATTCATTCACATAGCTAATAAGTTGATTATTAATAAATGGAGAAAGTTCGGTAATAGAATTTTCGAAATAGTTATCGAAAGTTATAGGCCTGTTACTAGAGTGGATTTTCTTTAAATCAACCACATATTCAGGATCGATCTCTAAAAGGTTATATTCATTTTCTAATAAAGTCATTAATTTTGATTTAAATCTACTGATAATAGTTAAAGTTTTTTTCTTATCAAATTTATTAATATAATCAGTATTAACTTTTAACATAAATTATTTATTCGATTCCTTCATGTGTGGAAACAATAGAACATCTCTAATAGTGTCTTTACCAGTTAAAAGCATAACAAGTCTATCAATACCTATTCCAAGTCCACCAGTTGGTGGTAAACCATACTCTAACGCTTCGATAAAATCCATGTCCATTTCATTAGCTTCATCATTCCCAAGTTCTTTTTCTTTGATTTGATCTTCAAATCTATTGAATTGATCTATAGGGTCATTTAATTCAGCGAATGCATTGGCAAATTCTTTTTGTCCGATAAATAATTCAAACCTTTTTGTAAATCTTAAATCAGAATAATCTATTTTAGATAATGGAGATATATCTGTTGGGTGCCCATGAACAAATACTGGTTGTATACATTTTGATTCACAAAATTCTTCATAAAAAGCATTTATTACATGACCAACTGTATGTTGGTGTTTTTCAAGATGAACATTTTTCTTTTTAGCAATTTCAACCGCTTCACTATCGTCTCTAACATTTCAAAAATCAACGCCCGTTTCTTTTTTAATGAAGTCAACCATATGAATTCTTTCAAATGGTTTAGTTAAATCTATGTCGAAACCTCTATACTTCACTGTGGAAACATTTAATTCATTAGATATATATTTAATTATGTTCTCAACAATATCCATTGTTTCTTCCATGCCAACATATGCAGTATATGCTTCTATTGATGTAAATTCTGGATTGTGTGTGGAGTCCATTCCTTCATTTCGGAAAAGTCTCCCTATTTCATAAACTTTCTCAAAACCACCAACAATTAATTTTTTTAATGGTAATTCAGTTGCAATTCTCAAATAGAAATCTCTATCCAAAGTATTATGATGCGTTGTAAATGGTCTAGCATTAGCACCACCTAATATAGGTTGCAAAACTGGAGTTTCAACTTCTAAATATCCTAAATTATCTAAATATTTTCTCATTAGGGAAACAATCTTTGAACGCATTACAAAAGTTTTCATTGAATCATCATTAACAATTAAGTCAACATATCTGTGTCTGCTTCTTAATTCTTCGTTTTGTAATCCATGAAATTTTTCAGGAAGTACTTTCAATGATTTCGAAACTATTAAAATGTATGTAACATCTAATGTTACTTCTCCAGTATTTGTTTTCATTGCGTTACCATGAACTTCAACTATATCACCTATATCAATCATTTTTGAATTTTCAAAAACTTCAGGATTATTTTTTTTGTTTATATATATTTGTGAAGAACCACTAAAATCTTTAATATTAAAGAATGTTTGTCTATTAGACATTATTCTTCCACACAAGATTTCTTTTTCAGATTTTTTATCATGTAGTTCATCTTTTGAAAAAGAACTGTATTTTTCATTAAATGATTGAAGAGTTAAAGTTCTATTAACTCTTTCTACTTCGAAAGGGTTCTTATTTGCTTCTTGCAATTTTTTTAATGTTTCTCTTCTAATGTTTTCTTGTTCTGTAAATTTTCTTGACATATTTCCCTCTTTAAAAAAACACCTATAAAAGGCGTTTGTTGTTTACATTAATGGATTAATTGAATATATAATTTTTTCAACTCCATAATCATTTTCAAATGATTTTACTACTTTGTAGTTATTCAAATGAATATAACGATCAAAGTATTGTTTAACTTCGAAAGCTGCATTATATATTTCTTCAGCAACAGGATTCATTGCAAAAGATTTTAAATCTTTTTCAACATATGCAAATATATTGAAATATTTTTCGAGAATACCTGGTACTCCACATTTGATAACTTCATTAGAACTAATAAATTCTAAAAAAGTTTTTCCATATAGATATTTAGTTATAGGGTTTAGATAGTCAGCTCATTTTTTTGTATTTTTAGAATTGAAATCAATCAAAAAAACTTCATTAAAGGCATTTACCCTGTTTATTAGACCTTGATAATTTACTTTCATTTTGTATCCTTTACTTCAAATAATGAATATATAAATATTGATTATATAACTATATTATATCACTTATAAAAATCTAATTTAAATATTCTTATTAGAATATATTAAATTAGATTTTTTTTAATATTTTAGTTAAATTTTTATATGTTTTGTTTAACGAAGTTTTTTTTACTTGCTTGTATTATCTTCTTTATAATTAGCAGATAATTTGCTTCCGAATTTGTTGTTAGTTCTTCTATCGTATGTATAAACTTTTGGTTGTCTATCTTGAATATTTTTCATTGAAGTCGAACTAAATGAAGTTTGTTTTGAATATCAATCAAATGCAGACATAAAGAATGCTTCATCACTTGAACCTAGGAAACCATTATTGTCAACTTCAGATCAATTGATACCATTGTCTTCATCGTTTAAAATACCATCTTTTTTTGTATCAAATAAACTGATAACATCATTAGCATTGAATTGAGTAATTATAGCACTTGAATAAGTCGCTTGTTCTTTATTGACTTCGAAGAAATATGAAGGAGATTGAATGCCCGGTTGAATAATAGGGGTATTTCTATTGACTAAGACAGCATTCTCGTTTTTTTTGTATAAATCACTAAATATTTCTGCTTCACTTTTAACAATATCAACTATTTGCTCTTTTGCTCTCACTAGATTTGTTTTACTTACATGATCAACATCAATTTCAAGTGAATCTGAGAATCAATTTAATATTTTATCAACTTGTCCTCAATTGTAAACGCCGGATTGGATAGCTTTTAAGAAACCTTCTTCATCGTTGAAACCATATAATGTACCTTTACTGATGATGTCATCATTAGATGTTTTACTATCTACTAAATCAGGAGTACTAGCATAAACTTTTAATTCTGAGCCAAATAAACTATCATTAACAGAAGTGGAAATTGATCCTGAACTTTCAGATTCAAATTGCATACCTTTAAATCCTGTGTAATTTGTTGTGTTAGCCTTATCGATTGCAACCATTTTATATAATGAATCTTCACTGTTAAATGTTGTTGTTGATTTTCACAAACCATTTTCATTTCTGTATTCATCAATTGATGGCGAATTATTGTATGTATATCCATAAGGATTTAGTTTATTAGAAATATTGAATGGCTTGAAATCAAAGTGATTCGAAACCTTGGAATCTTTATATCCATCGATTAACTCTATTTTTTCATTAGATTCCCATACATATGCAGCTTTTTTATTGTTGCTAGTTTGATTAACTAAGTATTTTTTAAATTTAGTGAAATCGTATTGCTTAGTCTCTTCATTGTAATCAAATGCATGTTTCATTGCAGCAACTTCTTGAATGTAAGTGGATATATCTTCACTTTCATCTTTATTTTTTAAATGTTTTATTGCTCAATTATTTCTCGATATTTGTAAAAGATCTTCATATTTAGTACTTGTTGACGGATTCATATATTTTTGAAAATCAGTATCAGTAATCATTTTTTTGTTTACATCATATGCATATTGTAAATTTCAATTAACATATTCTAAACTACCAACAGCTGGTTTTGATTCTTTAGTTGAAACATCAGAATATGATCCAGTTAGTGAAATATTTTCAGAGTCATATAAATTATTGTTATCAAAATTCAAGTCTGTAATTATTTGTTCAATTTTGACAATATTTTCGACAGAAGCAGTATTAATTCAGTCACCTATTGAATTACTTAATTTTTCTCCTGTGGAGATGTATTCAGTAGTAGAAGGTATATCTCTAGAATCAAATAATAAATATTGATTATATTTTGCAGAACTATATGTTAAGTTTTTTGTTTGAATTAATTTTGAATCAATTTGATTTTCAATAAAACTATCTATTTGATTAGAAATTTCTTTTTTCTTTTCATTTAATTCTGTTTCTTTATATGATTTAGTTGAGTCAAATTCAGGATTAATTTCTAAAGAATCAAAAGTTCCAAAAGTTTTATTGATCACACCATCATCAGTATTTAATTTTGGAGTTGCATCTAATGTTAAATTTCTTTCATATGGGAGCACACCTGCAATCCCGTTTTTAATAACTGAATTACCTAGATAATTATCATTATATGAAGATTGGATTCCTAATAATGCATCTGTAACGGATGATTTATGAGAAAGTTTTTTATCATATTTTTTATAGTCAATTCATGAATACAAATAATCTTTAAATGGATCATTT
>JBOFSS010000104.1:0-3225 GCA_051651665.1 Mycoplasma sp. | reverse complement strand
GAGTTTAAAATTTATCCCCTTTATCATTTGCAATTTATTTGCATCTTGAGTAGATACAGCTTGCATGATAAATTCATAACCATATTCAAGAGCGTTTGAAGCAATGGTTATTCCAATTCCATGGATAGATAATAAGTCGTTAAAGATTTGACGATCTCAACTTCTTTCAAAACCAAATAATTCACTTATAATAATATTTTTTTGATCCATTTTTTTAATTTCTGAAATGTAGACTTTAACATTTTCACCTACTATAAAATTATTATTTTCTAAAATTTTTATTTTTCATCCATTACCGTTATTATCAATAATTAAATATCTATTATTGATGTATATAATTTTTCCGTATATGTAACTTAACATTAGATACCTCCATCTATACTTTCAATTAAAATTATTATTTATGAAAAAAATAAGAAAAAATGTATAATATTATTGCAATATGCCAAAGAAAGTAACTGACTTTTGTCTTAATTTGTTACCGAGGTGTTTTAAAATTTATATTTTTATATAAACTAAACACCTTTTAACATCACGTTAAAGGTGTTTCTTGCATATTGTAATGAAAGGATGTATTTTGAAACCAATTATTCAAAGAAAAGAACAAGAAGTTAAAGAATTATCAGAATTACTTAACAGTTCAAAAGCATTCATTTTATTTGAATACAAAGGTATTAACGCAGCTAGTGTTACTGCTCTTAGAAAACAATTATTTGCTAATGGTTCAAAAATGAAAATCATTAAAAATAATATTATCGGAAGAGCATTTCAAGCAAGTTCAATATCTGAATTCAATGAAATGTTAACTGGTCCAAACGCAATTATCTTTGGTTTGGAAGATGAGTTAAGCATCTTCAAAGACTTGAGTGAAGTTCAAAAAGAATTAAACTTCATCAAAATTAAGGGAGCTTACTTCAATGGTAAATTTGTTACCGCTACAGAAGCTGCAGCACTTGCTGCAATCCCGGGTCGTGAAGGTCTATACAGCATGCTATTATCATGCTTACAAGCTCCTGTGAGAAAAGTTTTATATGCTTTTAACGCAGTTGCTGAAACAAAATAATTTATTTATAAGGAGAATATAAATGGCTAAATTAAGCGCACAAGATGTTATTGCATCTCTAAAAGAAATGACAATTCTAGAAATTAATGATCTAGTAAAAGCAATCGAAGAAGAATTTGGTGTATCGGCTGCAGCTCCTATGGCTGCTGCTGGTCCTGCTGCTGCAGATGCTCCAACTGAAGTTACTGTTAAATTAGTTGACGCTGGAACTAACAAAGTTGCAGTTATTAAAGTTGTAAGAGAAATTACTGGTTTAGGATTAATGGAAGCTAAAGGTGCAGTTGATGCAACTCCTTCTGTTATTAAAGAAAACATTAAACCTGAAGAAGCAGCTGAATTAAAGAAAAAATTCGAAGAAGCTGGTGCGAAAGTTGAAATCGCTTAATTAGATTTTCTAATTATCTTCAAAATTCATAATATTCTATTTGACTATTATAATTAAAAACACTTCAATTATCATTTGATAACTGGAGTGTTTTTTTGATTCAATGTTTATATCTAATAAAAAAACAACATTTATTTAGAATGTTGTTTTTTACTAATATCAATAATTTTGTTTTCTTTTTGTGAATTAACACCACTTTGTATATATGACATGCATTTTTTAATGTGATCCATTGTTGGAGGTTCTAAATCTTTTAATCTATATTCCATACCCAAATTCTCATATTTAAATTTTGCCATATTATGATAAGGTAAAATTTCGAACTTATCCATATATTTAAGGTGTGAAATAAATTTCCCTAATTCAAATAAATCAGCTTCATCATCAGTAAAACCAGGTAAAAGAACTTGTCTTACTCAATAATGTTTTCCTGCTTTTTCTAAAAATTTTATTAAATTTATCTCACTTTGATTTTCGTTACCTGTTATAACTTTGTATTTTTCATGATTAATATGTTTAATATCTATTAATCATAAATCAGCATTTTTAATTAATTCTAAAAACTTTTCATTGTTTTCATTGAAAAAGAATCCAGAAGTATCTATTGCTAGATGAATCTTATTTGCAATACAAGCTTTACTTAGTTCAACTAAAAAATCAATATGTAATGTTGGTTCACCACCAGAAACAGTGATTCCACCTTTTTTATAATAACTTTCATTTTTTTTGTAAAGAGTAATTATGTCATCGACAGAAATTTCACTAGATTGATCAGAATCAAAATTTCAAGACTCTGGATTATGACAATAAAGACATCTTAAAGGACAACCCTGAAAGAAAATAACTAATCTTAAACCTGGTCCATCAACTGCACCAAAGGTTTCGATTTTAAATTGTTTTGCTTTTATGGAATTGTTCACAATTACATTTTTGAATGGAATGTTCTATTGATAACATCGTTTTGTTGTTCTTTTGTTAATTTAACAAAATTTACAGCATAACCACTTACTCTAATTGTTAACTGCGGATATTTTTCTGGATGTTTTTGAGCATCTAGTAAAGTATCTTTTGAAAAAACGTTAACATTTAAATGTTGCGCACCTTTTTCAAAATAACCATCCATCATACTCACTAAGTTTTCAACTTGTGCTTCATTTGTTTTAGATTTTGACATATTATTACCTCATGATTTATATTTAATTATAGTACTTTTTTAATAAATAAAAATTATTTTTGTTTTTTTTTAAATTTAATTATAATTTATATTGTTGATTGGCATTTTTCAATCACAAGAGGTAATAAAAATGGATAAGAAAGAATATATTCAATGAAAAGGTTTTGAACCTGGTTCATGATGTAGCGAAATAAATGTTAGAGAATTTATTCAAAAAAACTATACACCATATGAAGGTGATGACAGCTTCTTAGCACCAGCTACAGAAGCTACAAATCACTTATGAAGTGTTATTAGTCAAAAAACAAAAGAAGAAATTGCAAACGGTGGTGTCCTTAATATGGATACTCGTGTTTCTGATGTTGATGTTTTTGATGCAGCATATATTGATGCAAAAAATCAGTCTATGGAAAAAATCGTTGGTTTACAAACTGATGAATTATTCAAAAGAGCTTATATGCCAGTTGGTGGAATCAGAACTGCACAATCAGCTGCAGAAGCTTATGGTTTCAAAACTGATCCTAATGTAGATGTAATATATGAAAAATATAGAAAATCACATAATCAAGGTGTTTTTGATGCTTATAATGCAGAAATGAGATT
>JBOFSS010000103.1:0-1834 GCA_051651665.1 Mycoplasma sp. | reverse complement strand
GAAGCAATTCTTGGAATTTATGCTAAAAACAAAAACATATCTAAGAAAGTTTCTTTATATGATATTGAAAGAAGAACACCAAGGATTTAGTGGTGCACAATTAAAAAATGTTTCAAATGAAGCTACATTACTTGCTGTTGAAATAATAAATTATCTATTTCTACTAAAGATATTGATGAAACAATTGATAGAGTAATTGCTGGCCTTCTATAAAATCACGTGTAATTACAGAAGAAGAAATAAAATTAATTTCTTATCATAAAGCTGGACATGCAATTGTTGGATTATATACACCAAGGTACTGATGTTGTTCAAAAAATTACAATTATTCCAAGAGGGTCTGCTGCTGTTTTTACAAATCAAACTCCTGAAGGAATTGAAAAACGTATTCAATCTAAAGAAGATGTATTATCAATGATCAGAATGACACTTGGCTGTAGAGCTGCCGAAGAAATTGTATTTGGTAAAAAAAAAAATATATTTATTTATTATCAATGAAATGTACATCTTGGGTAATTAATAAAAAATATCGATTTAATTAATTAAATTTATCTGATATAAATTTAAGTTAATAAACATTATTTAAAAATAAAAATGAATTAGGCTAATCCAAAAATGATCGTATATGAGGAATAGATCCTAGTGTAATCAATAACAAATCAGAATATGAAGGAATAATTAACGACATTCTTTTTCAATGTGCCTAAATGTTATCTTAGAACCTTGAGAATGTTAGCTCTGTCAAGTCCTTCTCTGCAAAAACTGTTTTACATTCTTAATCTTTCTGAACTCTCATGTGTAACTCAAAATTGCAAAGGACAATATCAAAAAGCAAATAAGTTCGTCGGTGAAATCCTAACCAATTTGAGGATTACTTGTAATCAATGTAAAAATCAGGAAATGAATTTCACTTCTTATATTGATCATATTGATAAATGTGAATTATATTTATCAAGTCCTCCAATTATATGAAGGAGAGAAATCACCCAGAAAAATGAAGAACTTAAAAAATGAAAAGAAGAAAAAAAAGAAAAAATTGCTTCGACTGTAAATGCTAATAGAAGTGAATTTGGTATTAAATATAATTTACTAACTCCAAATTTGGCAGTTCCAGCAAAAATGGATTTGTACAACGCTTGTGTTGGGGTAAAGTTGGTGATTTTAAAAATTGAGTCGAGAATAAAAAATATTCTATTTTAGAAGAGATATCAGCTGATGGACTTCTTTTCATTATGAAATGCATTATGGGAAAAAAGGAATAATTAATTATATAATGGATTATTTAAATGGAAAAGGAATATTGAATGATGCTTTATCTTTAAAATCTAATGATGGTAGCTGTCCTTTGTTGTGTTTGTAAAATCAAATAGTTGAGGTGTCGAGTTAAAGAAAGATATTTTTACAACGATTATTGATGAATATAAAGTGCCATTAACTACTGAAATAAATAAGGAGTGACAGCTCAGGAAGTTTACAAATTTAATTCCTTCAAACTATTACTAGAGAATGAAATTTTATTGATAATATATTAAATTAAATTTAACTTTCTATTAATTAACAGAAGATCATTATTTCCTGAGAATTCATATTTGTCTCATATCATTTATATCATTATCATATGTTATAAATTTAATTTATTGAATACTTTATTCATTGTTTCTTATTAAATTATTACTTTTAAATATTAATTTATTATTATATCAATTTATAGACCATCCTTGTAAAATAATTAATGAATCAATATCATCAACTCATTGTAAATTATGAACTAAATATTATCTCTCAGCCCTCTCAATTTGTTAATCTAATTTCAAAAAAACATTAGCAGTAGTAT
>JBOFSS010000102.1:0-5802 GCA_051651665.1 Mycoplasma sp. | reverse complement strand
TAATCATGGGAAATCCAATTTTCAAAAAGTATAAACTTTGTGATATTGACCGTATTCACTAATTCAGTCATATTCAACCAAACCTGTAGCATTTGAAATAACGCCCAAGAAATTCTTCATTATCAAAACATAAAATAATCAAATAATTAAAACTAAAATAACATATAAAAATTCTTTTAATTCAAATTGCTTTGATATTTGTAAAGTTCATATTGATAATAACAATGATAAAAAGTGCATCATAAAATATAGTCTATTAGGTTCTTCTCCAATGAAAATAAATTCAAATAGGTTATCTGGAGCCTCTCAAATTATTTGACCAAATAAAGTTATAACGGCACCGATGCAAGTGATGGGGGCAATCCATTTTGAAAAATACCTTTGTTTATCAAAAAATATTAATAATGGTAATGTGAATGCTACCAACGGACATAGATCCAATAAGAATACTTTTGAATTCAAAATACTTTTAGTTAATACGGAATCATTAGTCTGCATTCCAAAAAAATTTATTAAATCAAAGATGTATCTACCAAAAATAAAATATAGAAAACAAGAGAGTGCAAATAAAGTGAATATCAACGGGTATTTTGTATCCAATTTAATTAATTTATTTTTAGTGAATAATAACAATCCAGTTGGTATCAATATTATTAATAACAAAATTATTTGTGAGAATTCCATTATCTATCGTTTTGTCATAAGACATAATCAATTTGATTAGAATTGTTGTTAGTAATGTTATCTCTAATTTTAGTTATAATTCTGCTTCTATCAATATTTCATGAATATTGCTTGATTCTGAATGTTGAATATCCTCTATCCTCGAGGAAAAATTGTCTGTCAATATCTTCTATCATATTTTGAATGGTTCTATTAGTTTTTCACAATTCTATTAAAATCGCCTTAACTGGCATACCAGTGACTTTATCTGCAATTAATATATCAATATTTTTATTACCAACTTTATAATCATTAATTAATTTGTATTTAGTAGGAAGTGTCTTCAATAACTCTCCATACACTTCTTTTACAATTGATGAAGAGAATGTTAAATCTTTAGATTCTTCATGAATTATTTCTAACGGAATTTCATTTTCATTTATTTCTTCATTAATAATATCAATTGATAAATTGCTATCAATTGCATCGATATACTCAATAAATTTTTTAAATATTATTGCATTCTTATTTTGCGGATTAACTTTTATTTGGTGAGCATAAAGAGATTTGACAACAATCATTTTTTTCTTTGCTCTTGTAATGGCAACGTTCAATCTATTCGAACCACCGCTTGCAATTAATGGACCAAAATTAGATCTAATATTACCTTCAGTATTTTTACCATATGAAACTGATAAGATAACTAAATCACCTTCATTACCCTGAACATTCTCTAAATTTGTAATCACTATTCTATTAGAATCCAAATACTCTATCAATTCTTGAGGAAGTTTATTTCTTTTTTCAAGAATTAAATTTTCGATTAGTCAAGATTGTTTAGAATTAAATGTAACTACTAAGATATCGTTGTATTTGTTATAGTTCTCAACTAAAATATCAATTATTTTTTCAGCTTCCATTTTATTCACAGAATCTCAAATACCATTAACATTTACTATTTCAATTCCATTTTGAGTAATACCAGCTTTTGTAGCAACTTCTAACGAATTATCATAAATAAATTTATTTGAAAATTCAATTAATTCTTTACACTCAGAACGGTAATGGTTTTTAAGATGGAACTCATTTCATCAAGAAACTTTTGCCCTCTCTAATAATGATTCAACTGCATCAAAATCATCGATATCAAAATCTTGTTGACTTAATTTATTCATGAAAAAAGAAGATGGTCTAAGTTGCTTATCATCACCTGATACAACTTTAATATTAGTTCTATAAACCAATGGATATGCTCTTTCAATTGAAATTTGACTTGCTTCGTCGAAAATTCCATAATCAAACTCCTTGAAATTTAAAGGAATCATATCAGCTACATTATCAGGTCTTGCAACTCATATAGGAAATATTTTCTTCAATGCAGAATAATATCTTTTCACATATTGAGCAATAGGTGGCTTAGTATTACTAGAGGCAATTCTTAATGCATTAGCAATTTCTTCTTTATCATCTTTCGGAAGTCTAGTTAAAAATAGTCTTAGATTATTTATGTATTTTTTGAAAACTAATTCTTCAATAATTGAAGCACTTCTAATTGATTCTCTTCTAATTTGTGCAATTACATCTTGAAGGTGAATACCTTTCACTTCTAAGAACATCCCATTTTCTTTTACAATATTATTTCACATTGCAATAACTTTCAATTTTAAATATTGATCATTATTAATTGATGTTGTCATTAATTGGAACAGTGGTTGAATTTTCTCCAAGTCAAAAGGTATTATTGGATTTAAATAAAGATATTTTACATACGGCTGTGAGATTCATTCTCATTCTTTTATTATTTCTTGGTATTCAGGTTCAAAAATTTTAGAAACTTTTACTATTTCAGTTAAAAATGAAATATCAAATTTAAAGTAATTTTTATATCTTATAATTTCCTCAACATAATCATTATCTAGATGTTCAATATTTCTACTAAAATCAATAAACATTCCCATTACTAAAGGGATATCTTTTGCGGCCATTTTAATTTCTTTTATATTTAATGTAGATTCATCAGTTACCACAATTAAATTTCCATTAATGATAAACTCTGCAAAAATAACTTCTGCGATTTCTGCACTATCTGCTGTGTTATATAATTCTAAGAATTTAGCAATTTTTTTAGAATTATTTAATGTGAAATTAAATCAATCTGTCGATGAAATTATCTTCTTGTATTTTAGGGTGAATTCTTCAATCACTTTAACTTTATTTAATAATTCAACAGGTGTAAGTTCTGCTAATTTAGCATCTTTCATAATAACTTTTTCCCTAAATAATAAGTAATTAGAAGATGTTTTAATGAAGATTCTTTTTTCTTTTATTGGCAATTGAAGAAATTCATTTAATTGCTTGCCATTAAAAACAGTTAAAAATGTAAAGTAATCATTAAATAAATTATTTAATTTGATTCCTCCTAATAAATACTTTTCAACTACTTTAGAATTTAAATTAATTTTCGTGAGTACTGTTTTTAAGAATTTATTAAGTTCGTCTGATGTTCTATCTTCTAATAAATTAAATTTCTTTACGAATTTTTTAAATCTACCGAACTCACTAAAGAAAGCATCGATATTTGGAAAAATATTATTAGATGAAGCATAAGCTTTCTTGAAAGCCTCTAATAAAGTTACATTTGTATATCCCTCTATATTTATTGTTTGCAATCACTCAGCACATAAATCTTCTCCAAGTTCATTTCTAATTTCTTGAACAGCATTGAAATCAAGCTTGAAAATACCATCTGAATAGTCTTCAATATTTCAATATTTTTTAACAATTTTAATCATTTCTTGATATCAATCTTCGTAATTTTTAATAAACATCAATTCATCTTTATTAAATCTTAATGGTTCGATATTAGAAAGTTTGCTACCTCTCCCAGTTTCTCTATATCATTGCATACCTAGTAAATTATTTAGATTATCAATTTTTTTATAAAAATTATCTTTGTTGGAAGATTCATAAATATGCAAAGCAAATTGACTTAAGCTACTAATTCTATTTGTTAAAACTTCTAATGCAGCTTTTTTTTCTGAAACCATCAAACTTGATTTTCCCTTTATTAGAGCGTTACATATTATATTGGCAATTACCTCTGATTTACCAGTTCCTGGTGGTCCATAAATCAGTGTAGACTGATTCATGGAAGAAGCAACAGCATATTTTTGATATATGTTTAATGGTTTATCAATTTCATAAATATATGATGGATCTTTTATTATTTTTTCCTCATAGAATGAATTAGATTTTACATCGCCATCAATTTGTGATTCAAATGGATCAATATCATTTTCTATAATAATTTTCAAATCTTCTTTAAGAGCTCCTCCGCCAGGTTCAAAAATACCTATCAAAGCACTATTTTCAATAATTAAATTATCATATTTCTCTTCTATTTGTTTTGGTGTTTCAGTAATAAAATTGCAAAGGAGATTCTCTTTATCAACAGCAATTTTATAACCAACCATTCTTTCATATCTTTCTAAATATTCAGAAAAATTAACTGAAGACAATAAATCTTCTGTCTTGGTGATTGAAGGGAATTCCTTGTTCATTACAATTTGAATTTTTTCATTTACAATTGGTTGGTCTTCTATTTTTTTTATGAATAGTTTACTACCTTCTTCATATACTGCAACTTTATAAATTATCAACGGTGCTTTAATGCTTATATTGCTATTAATTTTCCCTTTAATAAATCTATATGCAACATATAAAGGTCATACAGTAGAATCATTATAATAGTTATTAGCAGTTCTATTAAGAGATATAAATTGTCTTTTGTAAGCTTTAATTTGATCAGTATAATAGGAAATAGATTTCTTTTTATTCGCTTCAAAATTATTCGTCAAGTCATTTATTCTTGATTGAGAAATTGTGAACCCATTATCACAAACAATTTTTACAAATTCTTCAACTGATGATGAACTTTTTAATTCTGCGTCAAAACTTCCGAGTCCACTAGCAGAAGAAATTTCTAATGTGCTAGTTTCGCCTTCCATAAAACTTATGAATGCTTGTTTTTGAACATACTTACTGATATCAATATGTTTCTGTGTGATATTACTTTTAACACAATAATCGATTGGGTTAAAAGTAACTAAATTTAATAATTTTTCTTTAATTGCTCTTTTCATCTTTTCCTCCGAATAATACACTTATTATAAACTATTCTATAGATTAATAATTTTTAAACCTTTGACCTCCGGGAACTCTTCCATTATGATGGTTTCAATACCATCTTTATATGTCAAATCTAATAAATCACATCCAACACATGAACCCAATACTTTTATTTCAACGAAACCATCTTTATAATCTATAAACTCTAAATCTCCACCATCTTGATTTACATAAATTCTTAATGATTCGATTAATTCAATGATTTGTTCTTTAATATCCATCTTATCTTCCTCTCTCGATAATTGTTTGAATCAAATATTTATCTTCACGAGGTATTGCTATTACTTCAAATTTTGTGTTATTATGAATTAATTCAAAAATCAAACTGTTTCTATCTACTCCACGAAACTGTGATTTAATTATTTCTTCTTTTAATTTAAAGACAAATTCTAAGGAATTAGGATCAGCTTTAATTAACATCCTTTGTTTTGCCCTTTGTTTTGCATGATCTGTAATAACCACATTTTTTAAAGTTAATTTAGTCATGTTCATAAAACATCCTTTTAATTAAATTTATTAGATTCATTGATGTTTCATCTCACCTTACTACAAAGTGTGCATGTTTTTTTAAATTCAATACAAATTCATCATACATTGGTCTTACAGTAGTTCTTCATTGCTTAATAATAGATTCAACAGTTCTTCCCCTGGCAACAATATCTCTTTCAATTCTTCTACACAAACATTCATCAAAACTAGTTTCTACAAATATTTTAATATCTGCTAAATTTCTAATTTCTTCATCATGAAGACTCAAAATACCCTCTAATACAAGAAGTTCCACGTTTTCAAAAACTATTTCTTTATTCGATCTACAATGATTCTCATAATCATATTCATATACAATAGTCTTCTTGCCTTCAAGAATTGATTTGATCGCAATCTTTGCATCAATTCAATCAATCGCATCAGGATGATCTCAATTACGGTCATCTGAATTTAATGATTTAT
>JBOFSS010000101.1:0-2717 GCA_051651665.1 Mycoplasma sp. | reverse complement strand
CATGATATGTTTCGTATTTTTTAAAAGAGAATTTAATTTCTTCATTTAAATTTTTTGGAATATAATATAATTTGTTACCTTCAGGAATTAATTCAATTTTATTATTATATGAAGTAGCTTTTCAATCTGTAATATCACTATTTGTGGGATCATTCACTATTATTTTAGGTGGATTTATACCATCATTTATGTAGATGTAGTGGTCAATTTTTATATTAGGTTCTGCTTCTACTTTTATTGTGAAAAATGCCGGACTTTCATCTGGAATCGAAGACTCAACTCGGCAATCCATGTCTAAATTAAAGTCTATAAATTTGGTTACTACAATTAATATTTTCTTATCGTCTGGATCTATATTTCTTTGTAAAGTGTCATTATAATTCTCACACCTAACTTGTAATATTCTTTGAGGGAACAATTCACTTTCAAAAATTAATTCCAAGTAAGGAAGAGTTGAATGTTGAGTTATTGTTATAGTTGTTTCAGTTCTAAACTTACTATCATATAAAGTTACATAATCCTTAGCATCGGATGTATAATCTCCATAAAATCAAAGTTGAACAGAATAATATCCTATCTTAATTTGATCAGCCATTTCCTGAGTGAATTTAAAATTAACTATTTGATTTGCCCCATCATAATTATCTTCATTTCAATTAAAATCATATTGATACCAATCTGAATTAAAGTCACTAAATTTAATAGATTTTGGCTTATAATGCTGATTTTGATCAAATGGTTTCCTTAGCTTTATAATAAGAATTTCTTGCTTAAAATTATCTAAATTGATATATACATTTTTTAAATGTGAAATTGAATTATTTTCTTTTGGTTCAATTATCATTAAAATAGGAACATAAAATATTTGATCACAATCATTCTTATAAGTTATTGCATATGTCCCTGCTAATTCCATGGTTAAATCAATTGTACAATTGCTTTGCAAAAGTGTTGCATCAAATTGACATTTATTTTTAATATTGTAATTAATTGTAATGTCTGGAGATTCAATATTTGTCATCAATATAGTTTCAGGTAATTTTCAGTCACTATCTTGTATTTTTTCATATTTTAAAGTAAATTTTTGATCATTTAGTTCTGCAATCAACTCACCCTCAATGCTAATTATTTGACGAATATTTTTTTTGAATTCGATTTTAATTTCTTCTAATTTAATTATGGATTTTGAAGTGGTTCAGTAAAGCAGAGTTTCTGCATCTTCTGAAATTCCAGAAGTTTCAAAAAGATGTGCTATATTTATGATGGGATCCTCTTCTACTTTGATAACGCTTTCTGGATTTTTTGAATTTAATGTAAGCTTATCTTTATGTATAAATGTAATTGGATAAAAAAACAGTATAATAGGCTTTGTGAATCCAATCATGTTACATGAAGTACCTTGTCATCGGTAATATATTAAATAAAGAATCATTTTTTGGGATGAATCATTATTTACTACTATATGCATTTCTTGTGCATGAGTGTGTTGAATTTTGCATCTGACAATTCTGTTATCAAAGCTATCAATTATACAATTTTCTATTAAATCACCGTTTGCTTTTATATTATTAACGGAGTTAATTGCATTTTGATATTTTTTGAAAAAAATGTCAACATTCATTAAAACATTATATTGTATATTACCAAAATGATAATAACGATCTGTTTTTCCTAATACTGTATAATCACCATCTATTAATGATAAATCAATAATTCATTTTCTCATTTTTACTTCAATTGTAACATTTTTCCCTTCTTCGAAAGGTTCTTTATCTCTTTTTAGATATGTCAAATAATAGACTTCCCCATCTTTTGCTTCCAAATTAAAAACAATTTCATTTTTGTCATTAACCAGAAACTTGTTACTTTGATTAGAATAATATTTCTCATTCCAATATGTAGTCGTTATATTTGAGCTTTCTTCCCAAATTTCCAATTTTTTAATAGATTTCATATAAAAAGTGTCACTTGTTACTCCAACTTTTTTTGAGAATGAATAATATTGTATATCATATTGAGACTGATGAATTGTATGAGAGAGGAAAACTTGAATTCCAGTATTTTGATTACTCATGTGTAAGAAATAAATTCCATAACCATTATGTTTATATAAATCACAAGTTATTTTTTTCTCAAGATTAACATTATCTTTACAAGGAGTATTTATTACTAAGGCTGGATTATATTTATAGACTAAAGATATTTCATCTAATTTACATGATAAGTTTACAAATTTAATTTTCTCTTCAGTAAAAAATGAATATTCCTTTTCTGTACTAATTGTTGAAAATACCAATTCTTTTTGAAATAGATAATCATCTAATCAAATTGATTTATTTTCTAAAATGTTTCAAAAATATTCGCCAACTTGTAATGGCTCAATATTTATTAAAGAATAAAAATATGGAGATCTATGAGTTGTTCTCGTTAATGCAAGCTGTTCGAATCCTCTTGTTAAATTAACAGCTATTTTTTGAATATTGCTTGTCAGTAAATTTGTTGGAGATATAGAAAAAGAAAAATTGTGATATAAGTAATTGCAGGTTTTAAGGTTTTTAATTATCAATATCTCCCTTATATCGGTAAATATATAAATACCTTTTTCAACATCTATTATATTATCATTATCATTTTCTGAAAAACTAAATTTAATTAATCCTTCATCTTTAGTCGAATAATCATAAATGTTATTATTTGAAAATACTATTTCTTCATAA
>JBOFSS010000100.1:0-4513 GCA_051651665.1 Mycoplasma sp. | reverse complement strand
CATGCTATATGCTCTAATTATTTTATTAATTATTTGAATATCTCCAGATTCAAATAATTTTTCTAATCACATAGCTTGATTGTGAAAGTCTTTTTGAAGTGAATATAATTCAGCAATAATAATTGCTGAATCTTTATTACCTTCTTCAAATCTTTTGATAAATCAATTAATACTATTTTTAATTCTAGCTGGGGTGTTTGAAATGTGATCTCAATGAATTGAATCAACTCCACCTGTTTTTAGTACTAATTCATTCATTTCTTCTTTGTTTAAAGTCCGATAAGCATTTCTGTTAGTGTTTCAACTTTCATCTAATATGATTGGTTTGTTAATTTTCTGGCTCATTACTATCCCCTTATATAATATTGTTATTATACTATTTATATTAATGATTTTTTTAATTGATATATTTATCTATTTCTTTGTATAGTTTTATAGTATCTTAAAGTTTGAATGTTCAATAGATTCATTGTTTTAGTAGGGTGAATAGTTTTATGAAAACATCAGGATTATATGTTATTAATATATATATGATTTACATCCTATTGTGAGTTTTCATAATAATGAAAATTATCTTGTTCATAAATAAAAATCAAGATTAAATTAATTAGCATAATATGGAATTATACATTTTCACTCAATTTTATTTAATATATCCTAACTTTTAGGTTGCTGTATTTAAAATTATTATCTAGATATGCAATACCTATTTAATTTGTTATTTTACTAATGATGGATTTATAGATTCTAATGTTGATCATAATTTTTTTAAGAAAATATTTAAATTAACATCATCAATAGTATCTTTGATTTTATCTCCAATTTTATTTTCTATAACTTTTTCAAATCAAATAATAGATTCGTTTATAATTTTTGCATAATTTTCAGATAAGTATTGTTTAACCTCATTGTAATTTTTATATATCACAAGTTTCGTTTTTAAATTTTCATAGAAATCTGAATAATAAAATTTACTATTTTCAGTATTTCATCTCATCAAAACAATAAAACATCGAATTATACAATGAGAAATAAATTCAATTTTTTGCATATCAATTTGTTGATCTTCTCACTGGTTGAATACAAAGTTTTCAAATTCTTTTAAATTTTCATTGTCAATTGAAATGTCGTTAATTTTATCTTTTAAAAATAACATGTGGTAAAAATCACAATTTAAAAATGAGTAATTTTTATAAAACATATTAATTGATGCATTTATTTGGATATTAACATCTATTAATGGTTTGTTAAAATCTTGCTTGTAATCTAATGGAGATAAATTAATTTTTGAAAAGTAGTTAGATACTTGATTATGTGATTGAGATAGATTAAAAAATCTTAAGTAATGCACATCAAAGTGATTACTTTTAAATAGTGGCACTAAGAAATCTACTAATTCTGAATTTAATTCTCATATTTTTTCATCTTCAACCCCAGTTAATACAATTTTTCTATAAATTTTTACATCTAAAGAATTGTGAATAAATTTAGATATGAATCTAACATCTACATTTCTATTTTCTAAACTTGGTTCTTTCTCAGCTTTGTATGATTTGAATTTTGTAAGTACTGTTCCTCATATGCTGTCATCAACTTCTTTTTTATCACTGATTGAATTGTCATTATTTAAATTTGATAAGATTTTATCAATCAACATAAGATGATTGTGATAAATCTTTTTAAGGACAGATTTTGATTCAACATTCTCGTTATTTTTTTCTTTTAAATCTTCTTTTTCCTGTTCAAATATTTTCAATTGATCATCGAGTTCTTTTGTGAAAATATTTTTAATTTCTAAAGAATCTTGACAAACTTTGATAATTGATTGTAAGTTCAATCTTTCTATGATATCTTCTGAATTATTTGGATTATGATTTTCAATTCATAATTTTAAATCAGTACAAATACCCTCTATTTCAACGAAGTTAAATATGGGGATATAATGTATTATTTCTTTAAATTTATTTAATTTTTGTTGATATTCTAATTCAATATTTTTTGAATTAGCATCATCAATTTTCACGCCAAAATAATTAATGCCCTTAATTTTATTCATTGAATGATAATAGTGTTTTTTAATTTTTAAAATAATATCTGTAACAGTTGGTAATTGGATTCCATGATTGGATAAATCTAACAACAAAAGAGTAATGTCAAATTTTGGTGAAAATTCTTGTATGTGTTTTTTACATAACGCCATTTTTTTATCACAATACATCAATGCAATAGAGTTGTTTTGATAAACAAAATCATCTCTAGAAGTCTTTTCATAATCACCACGATACAATGATTTATAAATACAAAGAGATAATAACTTGATAAAAGAGTAAGTATTTCTTTCTTCGTCTTTTTTATCAAAATGTATATTTTGTAGAAAAATTCCAAAATCTGAAAATATAGATCTTAATACACGTTCATTAGCAATATATTTGGATGTATTTTTAATTAAAAGTCAAAGTTCATCCATGTGTAGTAAGAATGAATTTGATTTTGCAAATTTTAAACATTCTTCTTTCATTAGGTTTTCAATAAATAAATTATGTGTACGCATAGGTAATGAAATTATCGAATCGAAAAATTTGCTAAACTCTTCTGATGAATAAAAGAAATCAGGACGTACACAATAAATAAATCGAATTTCTCTATCTATTTGCTTACTTGCATTTAGTGATATTGATATTTGTCTAATTTCTTGGAAAATGTTAACATCTTCAAATCTATCAAGATCTTCGATAAAGACTACTCTTATATCTTTGTTTTGTTGGAAAAAGTAAATTAGTTCGCCTAAATATTCGGTAAAGAAATTAAATTTATTCACTTGAGTATTGGCATCCACTTGAATTCCTGAAAATTTTAATTTCATATTTTTTAGTTTGTCATAATTTAGAGCTATCAACATAATGAAAGAAGGAGTAAATACAGAGAGTGAAGTATAAAGTCAAATTAAGTCACTTTTAAATGGTTCAGTAGTAACTGATAAAATTAAGAATATGCCAGAAATTGAACATAATATTAAAGATATAATTTTAAAGAAAATTTTAACTTTATCATTATCGATAAGATTTAATCTAGTTTTTGGTATACGACTTTTTTTACATGTATAAATTATACTTTCAAAAATTCTTCTTTGTAAATCACTAGTATCAACTTTTCCCCCTCTATTCAATTCACTTTCTTTATTGAAATCAGAAAAAGATATATTTAAGATATTCTTAATATTTTTTTTGTAATTTTTATTATATTTAAAGTTTCTTAAA
Source organism: Mycoplasma sp. (assembly GCA_051651665.1). Taxonomy (GTDB): domain Bacteria; phylum Bacillota_I; class Bacilli_A; order Mycoplasmatales; family Mycoplasmoidaceae; genus Mycoplasma_L. Next base: position 1,256 of record JBOFSS010000100.1, on the reverse strand, counting down.
TAAGCTGTTCTATATTTTTCAATACCTTTAAATAATTCGTTAAAATTTTTTCTAAGTTTCTTATTTTTAGATGTAAAAAACTGAGAATAATATTTCAAAAATGAAACTTTTTTCACTGAATTATCTTGGAAGAAATTTTTAATTTTTATTCTATTTTGTAAAATTTCATTTGCTCCAGGAACCATTTTCTTATCTTCTAAGATTTTGTTTTTTAATTCTTCATTTTTATGAATATACATAAATGTTCTTAATAAACTTGATTTACCAGATCCAAAAGGTGCTGAAACACAAATATTACACAATCCCGTTTCTTCACTCGAAGCTAGTTCTGATAGTTTTAGTGATGGGATGAGATAATCTTCGGAAATAATTGGCAAATTATTTTTTATGTCAACTTCCATATTAAAAAATGATTTAATAGACTTAATGGTTGATTCAGAAAGTTTTTTAGAATAAAGTTCAAAATTACTTGAATAGTTAGAAACTAAGTGATAAAAAGAATTAATTTTTAACTCAATCAAATCAAATGTTTTCTTTGAGTAAAATATAACATCTTTATTATTTATTTTATTCAAATCACCAGCTTCATCAATAAAAGTCTCTATATTTTTAGTTGGTTGATTAATAAAAAAATCTAATTCTTTTAAAAGTTCTATATTTTCTTTTAAAGAATCAAATTCTTGATATTTAATTTTTTCCTTTAATTCGACAAATCTTCTTGAAAAATTTACATCAATTTCAATTGTTTTACATAGATTAGAAAACATTGCTCTCAATTCATCTAATTTTAAGATTTTTCAAGCTGAAAAGTCATCAATAACTCAAATATATTTAATGATATTTTTCACAATTTTTGCAATATCTTGAAGATTGGTCTTATTACTCATGAATAAATTTGTTATATTCTGAATTGCTTTATTATCAAATTCTTGATAATTATTCATATTTTTTAAAGTTGTATATTTTTCAGATTCTCTTTCATAAAATTCAATAGTATCTTTTAGTGAATATTTGAAATTATCTTCTTCATTATTTTTTGAGGAATCATTAATTTTAGTTTGTTTAACTCTTTGAGATGTAATGAAATCAACAAAAGCTTTAATCTCAGAATAATGTCTCTCTACATAATCGGCATCAATTAAATTAATTAACTCACTTATTAAAACTTCAATTAAATATGTTTCTTCTCAACCACTACTACAAACATTGATTGCTAATTTTTCTAAGGTTACATCAATTTTTTCCATCATTAAATC
>JBOFSS010000099.1:0-2936 GCA_051651665.1 Mycoplasma sp. | reverse complement strand
ATTTAAGATCTCGTCTTTTGTTGTTATGTCCATAACTTTACCAGATTGCATAGCCACAATATCATCACAAAGATATTCAACTTCATTCATATCATGACTAATTATTACTATAGTAATATTATGTTTGACTGCATATTCTTTAATAAATTTCTTAATATTATTTCTAATTTTAATATCAAGCCCAGTAGATAATTCATCTAAAAATACAATTTTAGGTTTATGGATTATAGAAAGCAATAAATTTAATCTTTGTTGTTGTCCACCAGATAAATTAGAACAACCTTTATTGTAAAACTTATCTATTCCAAATTCTTTGATAATATTTTCTAGTTCATCTTTTGATATTTTAATGTCATAAGCGCTTAAGAAGAATGTTATTATATCTCTTGTTTTAATTCCAAATGGATAGTTTGATTCTTGAAATTGCACACCAATTCCTTCTTGGAACGTTTTGGAGTATTCGAAATTATATACAAAACTTCCATAGTCTGGTTTATTGATGCCTATAATTTGTTCAATTAATGTTGTTTTACCAGCACCATTTTCACCTAAAATACCTAAGTTATGTCCTCTTCTAATGTTAAAAGAAACATTATCATTAGCTTTAATAGTAGTCCCGTTTTTACCTTTAAACTTCTTCTCTATTTCTTTGATTTCTAAAATGTATTCAGATTTTAAATTTTTCTCATTTAAAGAAACTGATTGAGCTTCAAGATGTTTTTTATGAGAAATAATATTTTTTACAATTTCCGATAATATATTTCATCTAAAGATTACTTTACCTCTTGTTGATCATGTGAATGTAGCAGATGTTAAATATGAAAATAAAGCAATTCAAATATATGGCATTATATGATTTAATATCTTTTCAACTTTATCAAAAACAATTAAAGGGATTTTGCTAGATCCTGAAAAATCTGCTTGATAAACTCAAAATTCTTGATTTATATTTCATATTGAACTTGATGCAATATTTAGTGGTGATCCGATTCCAAACCCACTTGTAAATGCCTCTATACTCATTGAAATAGGATATTTTAACGGAATAATATATCCTAATGATTTAACTATTTGATTACTAGCAACAATATTAATAGGTAAAGCTACTGGGCCAACAAAAAATACAACAAGTAAAATAGAGATACCTATTGATTGAATAAATAATGTTGATTTACTAATAGAGGCTACAAATATTCCAATTGAAGTAGTGGTTAAAATGGTTAAGATTAAGGTATATATAAAATCACCTCAATTCCCTTTTGTTACCACATCTAAATAAGACATTGTATTTATGTTATCAGTGAGCATTAATTCATCTGCAAAAACTGCAAATGAAGCACCAAATAAAAATAATACTGCTGTAATTACTATTATGAAATTAAACAATGCAATAGATAGTAAAAAGATATATGGTTTAACAGGAGTTGAACCTATCCTCTTTAAAATTGAACTATTTTTAAATTCAAATATTGTTTGAGGCATAAAAACTAAAAGTATCGTTAATACAGGAACTATTAAAAATCCTGGAGTTATAAATGATGGCCCTATAATTCTACCAATAAATAAAACTAACATTAGTGGAATTATATATGCAAAAATAGGTCCAATATAACCCCTTCAGAAATATTTATTAATTAGTATTAAAGTTGCTTTCATTTTTTTCCTTTTTTTTAGTTATTTGATGAATAATTTGAATATCTACCAAATTCCTTTTCAAAAACTAATTTAACCTCGCCAGTTGGTCCATTTCTATTTTTAGCAACTATAAAATCAACTATTACAATTTTTTTATATTTACTTGTAGTTTCATTTGACTCAGTTGTGTCTAATTCATCTCTTTCATAGTTTAAAAAAACAACCATATCAGCATCTTGCTCGATAGATCCAGATTCTCTTAAGTCAGATAAAATAGGCTTCTTGTCAGGTCCTTTTCTCTCTTCAATTTTTCTTGAAAGTTGAGCTATTGCTATAAGTGGTGATTGCACATCTTTAGCAATTGATTTTAACGTTCTTGAAATTTGTCCAACTTCTTGTTGTCTATTGGTCCCAAATTTTGTTGAACCTTGAACTAACTGTAAATAGTCAACAACTATCATTTTTATTTTTTTAGCTGATGCAATTTGCTTTAGTTTTGTTTGTATTTCTAAAATAGTGTTATTAGATGATTCGTCTATCAATATAGGAAGTTGATTTATTTTAGAAACAGTATCATTAATGATGCCTTGTTGGTGAACTGTTCACGTCCCCCTCTTAAAAACATTTGAGTCTATATTACTTTCTCTACTTACTAAACGTTCCATGATTTGTTGGCTGCCCATTTCAAGGGAAAAGAATACAACACATTCATTTTCCTTACATTCTTTTGCAGCAGACATCAACATGTTAATTGCAAGAGCAGTTTTACCAATTGATGGTCTAGCAGCTAAGATTATCATATCTCCTGGTTGGAAACCGTTTGTGAATTCATCAACCTCGACAAAACCACTAGTAGTACCATTCAAAATACCTTTATTTTTTTTGATTAATTCCAGTTTTTCTAAAAATAATTTTGTGATTTGTTTGGTATCTTGTAAATTACCTGTAGTTCTTGAATTTACAATATCTAAAAATTTCTTTTGAAGATCTCAAATTTCATCATTGTATCCATAATAATCTAACTTTAAATCTTGTAGATCACTACCAAACTTTTTCAACTGTTTTAGAGTTGAATTCATTTTAATAGTATCGATATACATATCTAAATCAAATGCATCTGTATATATATTTAGAATATTAAGAATGGTAGCAGATGGATGTGGTATCAAAAAATTATCTTTTTCTTCAATATATGTGACAAATAATTTTGGATCACATTTATTGTTTAAAAGATAATATTCCAATAGTGCAGCAAAAACAGCCTTGTTAATTGGATCACTAAAATCTTTTGGTTCTAAGAT
>JBOFSS010000098.1:0-8543 GCA_051651665.1 Mycoplasma sp. | reverse complement strand
GATCATAGATTTGATCATTTTTGGTATATCTTCACTGGTGGTAGGAACAATGAACTGTGTTGGTAACCCCATCAAACCTGCAAGTTGTAGTAAATATAAAGCAAATATAAATGATGGCACTGATACAAATAGTACACTTACCCCATTAATAACAACATCAGGTCATTTACCTCTATAGTAAGCACTTACTACACCTAATGAAATCCCTATAATAGCAGCCAAAATAAATGATGGACCAGCTATTAATAAACTATATTTAATTGGATCCAACATAGTTTCATACACAGTCTTAGGTGATGTATATATTTGCCCGAACTCTCCAGTCTTAAATAAGTTAGATATGAAAGTCCAGAGTTGGACAAATACATTTTCTAACAATCCTGCATTTTTTACTTTTAGCAAATAGGATTCATCAGTATCTTTAATGTCCCTAGGAATTGGATATCCAGGTACCGCTTGCATCAAGAAGAATACAAGCAACAATAAGATAACAAGAGCAATAATTGTAAATCCGACTCTTTTTAAAAAATATTTAAACATTATTTTCTCCTTTCATTATTATTTTAAACTACCCACAATTGCTTGCAATAATTCGTCATAAGTTCAAATTAATAAACCCGTTTTTCTTTGATCAATGTATTTCTCACCTCATTCATCTAAGTCAGATAGCATATATGCTTTGTTAGCTGAATATTCTCAGTATTCTAATGGAATTGGCGGTAAATCATCTGATCCACTTCCAGAACCTCCAGAAATTTCTGGTCATCTTGCATCAAGTGGATAAACACCAAATGGCATGAACGAGTATTGAATAGATACTGTAACTCCTGGTGAATAAATTGATTTTAGTGACACTCAATTAATACTAGAATTTATTGTATGTCTAATTTTTTCACTTTTACCACCAGCTTCTTTTGGTGTGTAGAAATCTTTTGCAATTAAATCTGCATAAGCTTGACTAACTCTTGATTTTAATTTTGGTTTTCAACCTTCTTTTCAAACATAGTTTCCATATTCATCTATTTGATATGTTACTCTCATTCCATCTGGAGTTGATTCAACCATTGGAGCTTCTTTACCATCTGGACCAATACCTCTAATTATGCTTCCATCTTTTTCATAAATTTGTTGATTATAAGAAGCAACATTCGATTTATTAATTTTTCTTACAGTTTCATATTGTAATTGATTTTTAAGAGCAGAGTTTTTCAGAGCTGAATTTAAGTAGTCACCAGATACTAATGCGCTATCAAGTTCGTTGTTTACAAATGAATTGAATGTAACTGCATTATTAAAACTACCAGCGTATCTTGATTCGATTGTTTCAATTTTTCTTTGAGTATGTTCTGGATTGCCATCTACTTGATATTCTTTGTTAAAGTTTTGATAAGCAATTTTTTTATTTACATCATTAAAACTATTGAAATATGATTCATTTAATTTATAAGAAATTTTTTGCTCATTAACATTTTCAATGTAATAAGGAGCTGCAAAGTACAAATCTTTTCAAACATCTTGCCCTATACCACAACCATAAAATTTATTTCAATCTTGTTTTTGTAAATCAATAAAAACGTTTGAATTTGGTACAAAAGTGGCTGCTTCTGCATATTTTTTATCATCAATAATATTTTGCACTTTTTCATGGAAAGCAGGCACTGCTGTAAAATATTGTTTTTGTAATACATCAATAATAGTGTCAAATGGGAGTATTGGATTATCAAAGAAAATTTCTAATACATTATCATCAGTAATTGTTTCATTTCTTTTTCAATTATCTTCATGTTCAATTGTTTTATCAAAGTCAATTGATGATAAGGACTTAAAATAATCATTATTTGAATTAACTCCATTTTGAGTAGATCTTAAAAACGATTTAATTGAAGCAGTATAATCAGCAGGAGATAAAAACGCTTGTTTCCCTGGTTCTGAGTTTACATGTTGACCACTTGAATTAACTCATGGTATTGGTCTAATGTTAAATTTCACAGAACATTTTTTAGATTCATCACGGTTTTCAAATTGTTCACGGAGTTTATAATAGTCTCCTCCATCTGTCTTATCATTGAAGTCTTGTGTTATCCCGTTAGAAACCATCACAGCTGCTTCTGATAACTTATTATTGTTTTTATCATTTTCATTCCCAAGTGTTGTTCAACTTGTAAGCGGAGTTCAAAGAGATTGCGCAAAAAGAGAGTTAGGAGCTTGTGAGAATGAAGGATTTCAAGGAGTTGACGATGAAACAAATGGATCACCAGAAAGTCAAATGTTTGCTTGATTTTTATCAGTTTGATTCGTAAAATATCAATCTCTCATTGAATAATCTGTTTCTGGGTTTGTTGTGTTGTAAAAACCCGTTCTTACTAGTTTAGGAGTGCTCACTCCATTACCAGGTTCATAGATTGGTATATTAATATTTTTAGATGTTAAGAAATCTACAAATTGGATGCCGATTTCTGGGTTTTTATAAACTTTCTTTTGTTCTTCATCACTTTTTGTTTGTTGTGATGTATTTTCCAATAAGTCAGTTTCAATTCCAGAATTATTTGAAACTCATGTTCCAATAGTATTGGGAATGCTAGTGTATGCTGATCCAACAGACATCCCTCCATTTAGAGAGTTATTTAATATTTCGATAGGTGAAAAGTAAAAACCTTTTCCTTCTATTTCTTTCAATAAAGATTCTGCTCATGGATATTTTATTTTATTTTCTTCTCGTGAAGCTTCAGTTGTTTTAGGATTTTTAGGATTTACAGATTCAAGTACAGAATAAGTCATTGGTCATAAGTTAGGAACTTGATAAGTATCAGTAAAAGCATAATCAAGTCAAGTCCCTACACCATTGTAGTCAGGTGATCAAAAGAACGAAACCATTTCAGCATTTCTTTGATAATAACCATCTTGAGTACTAGCAGGGGTTTTATGATAATTCGTTATACCAATATTAGGATTAATTGCTCTCATCGATCTATTCAAGGAATCAAAATAGTTTATTTCTCCTGAAGTTTGATTTGCGTTAAGATTTATAAACTCAAAATCTAACCCTTCACTTTTAGGATTAGCATTAATATATTCATTCATAATAACACTTGTATCAGTAATTAAATTATCAATATATTTATTTTTTCTATTTACAGAATTTCCATCACCACTGAATTTAGTTAAATAAGTAGTCATTGGTGCATTTTTATTTTGTGGTAAAAACAAAATAGTTAATGTTGTCGCTGCTACTGCAACAGAAGTAATAACTGTTGCTGCAATTTTCCATGATTTTTTTATTCTCATTTTATTCTCCTTTATCCTTTAATTAAAACTAACCTATTTTAGTAGGTTAGTTTTCTTTTTATAAATTAACTATCTACTAATAAATTATCAAATTCTGGATTTGATGTAAATTGTATTTGAAAACATATTTTTATTTAGTATTCTAGTCATACTTATATTATACATAAATTAATAAAATATTAAAATTTAATTAAAATTAATTTTTTAATAGTACTAAAATGTACTATAATGTATAGTATGATTTAGTACTGAGGTAAATATGCAAAAAGATAAGAATTTAACACTTGATTTGATAAATGAAACCATAATTAGAGTAGATTCTGTTTATAACGAGTGAGCCAAAAGGTATGATTTAACTTTTAATTCATTAATTGTAATACACACAATAAATAAGAACTGATTTATGACACAATCTCAATTATGTGACAAGTTAGAACTTTCTAAAACTACAATAAATAGTATATTAAAACGTTTTATTGAAAAAGGATGAGTAACTTTAATAGGTCATGAAAAGAATAAAAAATCAAAAAACATCAATATTACAAAGATGGGACAGAATATCTTTAGCGAAATTATAAATGATTATTACCTTTTACAAAATGATTTAATCAGTGACTTTGAGATAAATGATATAGAAAAATTACATAAATTATTAGAAGTATTTAATAAAAACCTCAGGTTTGCAGTAAAAAATAAATAAAATATTTTATTTAAATAGTGGATTGTAAAAATATAATTGCATTAGTTTTAAAAAAATATCCAACATTTTGTTGGATATTTTATTGATTTATTTTTTTTATTTTGTTTTTAAAAGTATTGAGGGTGATTAGTATTTAGATCTTTTGTCGCTTCTAGAGTAATCAGAATTTCTTTTTCCGCCTCTATCTCCGCTACGACTTCCTCTATCTCCACCGAATGAATCACTTCTTTCGCTTCTTCCGCCATTACCGAATGATTTAGAAGATCTTCTGTTTCTGTCCCCACCAAAAGAATCACTTCTTTCGCCTCTATCACTTCTTCCACCTTCAGATCTTGGTCTTGAAGAGTAAGAACCTCTATCTCCTCCGCCAGAATAACTTCCGCCTTCAGATCTAGGTCTTGAAGAGTAAGAACCACCGCTTCTTCTATCTGATGAATAACTTCCGCCTTCAGATCTAGGTCTTGAAGAATATGATCTTTCTCCACCACCAGAATAACTTCCGCCTTCAGATCTTGGTCTTGAAGAGTAAGAACCTCTATCTCCTCCGCCAGAATAACTTCCGCCTTCAGATCTAGGTTTAGAATATGACCCAGATGATCTTTCTCCTCCACCAGAATAGCTTCCGCCTTCAGATCTTGATCTTGAAGAGTAAGAACCTCTTCCTCCACCTTCATATCTAGGTTTACCGTATCCACCACGGCCTCCGCCTCTTTGCGATCTACCAGAAGAACCTTCTGATCTTTCACCTTTTGGTTTTGATCTTTTTACTTGTGACTCACGAATATTATGTTCTAAGTCATCCATTTTTTCTAGATATTTTGGTTCAGTTATCATTTCGATGCTTGCACCAATTTTTTTCTCAATTTCATTAATAACAAAAGCATCTGACTTAGAAACAAAGCTAATAGCTTCACCTCTTGCACCAACTCTACCAGTTCTACCAATTCTATGAACGTAAGTTTCAATATCTTCCGGTAAATTATAGTTTATAACTAGTGGTAAATCTTTAACGTCAATTCCTCTTGCTGCAACATTTGTTGCAACCAAGATTTGAATTTGGTTGTCTCTAAACATTTTTAAGGCTCTAGTTCTTGAACTTTGAGAACGATCAGAGTGTAAAGCTTCTACTCTAAATTTATATTTTTTTAAGAAGAAAGCGATATCACTTGCTTCATTCTTAGTTCTAGAAAAGATAATTGTTTGTTGGTTAGTTCTTTTTGAATCACCTAAAATATCTAATAAAACTTTTGGTTTATTTGCTGGTAATGTTAAATAAGCTGATTGTGTAATCACATCATTAACATTAATTTTAGATTCAACTTTATAAGTGTCATATGTTTCCATAATTTCATCCACTAATTTCATTACATTCTTTGGCATAGTTGCTGAGAAGAAAGAAATTTGGTCAGTTGTACCAACTAATCTTCTAATTTTTCTAATGTCATCAATGAAACCCATATCCAACATTTGATCAGCTTCATCAAGAACTAGGTAATTAACTTCACCTAAATCTAAATCTTTTCTCTTGTGAAGATCCATAAGTCTACCTGGTGTACCGATTATAATATCAACACCTGTTTGAAGGAATCTGATTTGTCTAGAATAACTAGAACCACCAAAAAATTGACCAGTTCTAATTCCTGTGCCTTTTGCATATTTAACTGCATTATCATATATTTGCATAGCTAAATCTCTTGTTGGAGCAATTACTAATGCTTTATTTCCTTTATTTTGTGAAATCTTTTCAATTATCGGAACTAAGAAAGCCGCTGTTTTCCCACTACCTGTTTGTGCTTGTGCTAAAATATTTACATTTTCTAACATTGGAGTCATAACTGCACTTTGGATTTCTGTTAAATCTGTATATCCAAGACTCGATAAGTTATCTACTAACTTACTATTTATATTTAATTCTGTTATTTTCATTTTTTCTCTTTTTATATTTTTTTTAATAAATAATAACATATCCTAAATATATTCACTATAGTACAAACATTATTATGTATTAGCACATATTATAATATATAAATCTTAAAATTAAGCAATTTTATCTAAATAGTCTTGAAGAATGACTATTGCACTAATCATATCGATCACTTTTTTCCTTTGAGATGCTTTGATTCCGTTCTCAAATAATGATGTAGAAGCTCTAGAGGTTGAATAGTTTTCATCAAACAAGATAACTTTAATATCGAAATTCTTTTCTAACATTTCTTTAAATTCTTCTGATCTTACACATGAGATATTTTTAATATCAGTTTTATAATTTACAGGGTACCCTAAAACGAAAGTGTCCACTTCATTTTCATACTCTTTAATGATTTGTTTCAATTTATGAATTATCATTAACATATTATTTTTTTCATAATTAAAATTAATTAGACCAGTCGCTATTTTATTCGTTGAGTCACTAATAGAAATGCCACAAGTTTTAGAACCGAGGTCTAAACCTATTTTACGCATTAAGTAATGACTCCGTTATAATTTTCAATAAATTATCAACGTCCAAATAATCTGAACAACCACCTTGTACAAATTGTGGTTTTCCACCACCCTTGCCATTAGTAATTTCATTTAATTTTTTAATATGAATATTTAAATTAATATTCTTATTCACTTCATTAGTGGCCAGCATGTATTGAATTTTATTGTCAACAACATTAAAGGCAACAAAAATGTTTTTTGGATGTTCATTTATTAATTCGCTAATGGCATTGTATAAATTTTTATTTTCAATATTTTCAAATTTTCTTATTGAAATCGTTTCATTATTTTTTAAAAATTCACTCTTCACATCTGTAATTATTTTTTTGTTGTTTTCTTTATCAAAATTCATTTTTGAAATTTTAAAAACTTCAATTAATTCAGCAAATTTTTTATTTATCAAGGAAATGTCTTCATCAAAATTAAAGTTAGATATTAATTGATCAAGTTTTGAATCATCAATTCCAAGCTCTTTAATTTTATTAATTTGTAATTTTATATTAGCAATTGTTTCGTTTGTGTATTTATCAATTGTGTAGTTTGAAGTTATAGCCTCTATTCTTCAACTACCTGCTGCTTTTGAACTTAAATTAATTATTTTAACTTTTTCAATTTGGTCAGTATTATGTACATGAGTCCCTGCACAAAGTTCACAACTAACTTCACCCATTTTGATAACTCTTAACTTACCAGTAATTTTTTTATAGACATCTTCAAAGTAGGCCATTGCACCAATTGCTTGTGCTTCTTCTAGTGATAATTCTAAAAATTCTGTTTGAATGGATTGTTTTATTACATCATTAATTCAATCTTCTATTTCCTGAACTTTTTTATCAGAAAGCTTTTCATGATACTGAAAATCAAAAGTTACTTTATCAGGTGATTTGAAAGCCCCTTCTTGTTTTATATTAATATCTACATTTTCTTTTAATGCTGAATGAATCAAATGTTCTACAGAGTGATTTTTTGAAAGTAATGATCTTCTAAATTCATCATGAGATAAAATATGTTTGCTGCCTATTTTTAAGTCAATCGCATTATCTGTATGATGTATATATTGTAAGTTAGGACCTTTAATTACATCATCGATAAAAATACAATTATCAATATAACCAATATCATTCATTTGACCACCACTTGTAGCGTAAAAACACGATTGATCAAAAACAATGTATCCTTCTCCATTAAGTTCATCAACTGACTTGAAATTTTCATCATAAAGTTTAGTTATAGTTGCTTCAATGTTGTTAACATCATAAAGAAATTTAAAAGGTGTTTTCAATTCTAAAAGTTCACAATTTTGAGCACTCATAGCAATTTGGTTTTTTCTTGCGTTGGAAATTAATTGATGTTCTTTGAATAATTCATTAAATTTGTCAAGGTCAATATCAACAGATCATTCAGTAGTTAACATAACGATTAATTCGATTGGGAAACCGTATGTTTCAACTAATTTAAAAATAGACTTGCCATCAATTTTATTATCTATCACTGATTCTTTCAATAATTTAAACCCTTGTGATAATGTTCTTTCAAAAATTAAATATTCTTTATTCATAACATCTGTAATTTTATTCAAATGTTGTTTTAAGTAGTCGTAATATGAACCCATTACATCTATTACAGCCATAATTAAATCTCCGAAGATATTATCCTGTACATCAAGTTTATACTTTAATGTAACAATCATAGACCTGATTAATCTTCTTAAGATATAACCTCTTTCCTTATTAGAAGGGATGGCACCATCTGCAATTGCAAAAACACATGATCTTACATGATCTGCAACTAACTTGAAAGCACGATTGACTTGTTTTTGTTCCAAGTCTTTTGAAAAGTAGTTTTTTGATTCATATTTGAATTTTGAGAATTCTTCAATTTTATTAATTATAGGTAAAAATAAATCTGTATCAAAATTTGTTGGAACTTCTTGACTAATACAAGCAATTCTTTCTAAACCTGCACCAGTATCAATGTTTTTTCTTGATAATGGTTCATAGTTATTATTTCCATCATTATTGAATTCACTAAAAACAATATTTCAGATTTCAATATATCTATCATTTTCTATATC
>JBOFSS010000097.1:0-16047 GCA_051651665.1 Mycoplasma sp. | reverse complement strand
CATATTTGTTATTTTTTAAATTGTTTATTTTTTTTAGAATATTATTGAAGACCAATAATATAGTTGTATATTTTTTGTCCACCATGTTTGAATTCACATATCAAACCGTGTTTTGTGGCTGCATATTGTTCAATTTCTTCTAAAATTTCACTGTCTGCATTTGAACCATATATAACAATTAAGATATCTGGGTTTGAAGACTTTTTAACTAAAACATCAATTGTTCTTTTTAAAGTAATCACTTTATCTTCGTCAGCACATTCAATTTTCTTATTCATAATAGAAATAAAATCATCTTTTTTAATTTTGATATGTGAGTAATCAACATCTTTAACAGCTCTTGAAATTACTGCACTATGTGATGAAGATATCGCTGATTTCATCATTTTTTCATTTCATTCCATTGAAGCAATTGGGTTAAATTCTAATGCCGCTATTAAAGCTTCAAATGCATTAGTGCCTTTTATTACTCTTACATCAACTGATTCTTTAACAATTTCAGATGCTTGATTTGCTGCTAAAACAATATTTGAGTCATCAGTAATAACGAATACTTTGTTACATCTAGTTGATTGTACTAAAAATAATATATCTTGAATTGATGGGTTTCCAATATCACTTGTATTCAATGAATATTCAACACCATAATCATCCTTAAATATTTTTTTAATATTTGCAGATGGGACAGTCATTACAATTGATGCGTAATCTCTTAAATAGATTGGTTTTGGAGTTGGTTTTTTTGTATCGATAATAGCAATTCCTTGTTTTTCAATTCTTTCATAATATTGCTCTGTCATATTTTCAAATTTAAGTTTTAAAAAATCACCATATTTTTGAGCAATTGTTAAAAATTTACCTGGTGTAAATGTGTGAACGTGAACTTTTACTATATCTTCATCTTGAACACACACTAGTGAATTACCTAATGCTAATAATTCATTTTTAAATTTTTCAATGTTAAAAGGTTTTTTATCTTTTTCATTAGGATCTACTTTAGCACCAATTTTCATAATAATTTCTGAACAGTATCCAAACCCTTCTTCATTATCATGCTCATCAAGATCTAAATTAACTGGAATTGAATTTTGGGAATTTGTTTGCTCTTTAACTAAAACATCTTTACCAATTAAACTATTATACATACCTGTAAAGAAACATCAAAGACCATAACCACCAGAGTCAACAACTCCAACTCTTCTTAATTCTTCTAAAAGATTAGGTGTGTCATCAAGCGCTATCTTAGATTCTTCAACTACAAATTTCATCAATGCTACAACATCTTTAAAAGTGCCTTCTGTTTCTTTTAATCTTTCAGCAACTACCCTAACAACAGTAAGGATAGTGCCTTCAACCGGATTTGAAACAGCTTTATAAGCAATTTCCTTAGCGTTTTGAAAACATTCTATAATTTGATCGATCGTTAAACTTTTTTGTTCATTTACAAAAGGAACAAAAAATCCTTTCATGATTTGACTAAAGATAACACCAGAATTTCCTCTTGCATTCATTAAAAGAGACCTAGAAAAAGCTCTACCTAAAATTGAGATATCATCAGAATTAAACTCTTCAATTTCTGCCGCTGCTTTTGTCACGGTGATTTTCATATTAGTTCCCGTATCTCCATCTGGGACAGGGAATACATTTAGTTCGTTAATGTATTGGTACTCATTATCAATAGCATTTGCTCCACTGATTAACATTTTCTTAAATTGAGGTGTATTTATTTTTTGCATTTCTTGACCTTGTAAATTAGATTTTTTTTCAATATTTATTAATTATATATCACTTATTAATCATTAATATAAAAAAAATCAAAAAATCTAAAAAATAATGCATCTTTTTAAATATTTTTTTAACAACTTTGATTTTTTTGTATAATTAACTTGTTGCAGGTGTAATTCAATGGTAGAATGCGACCTTGCCAAGGTCGATACGTGGGTTCGATTCCCATCACCTGCTCCATAAAAAAAATAACCCTCTTTTTTAAGAGGGTTTTTTTGTATTCAATTAGTAAACTTTTTTAGTTACCATTAATTCACTTGCTACAGATTCAGCATTATGTTCATTAATAGTTTCTTCTTGTTCTTGTTCAAAATTTGTATCTTCATAAGATTCATTTTGGTATTCTCAAATAACTTCATTAGAGATAAGATCAAATCAAGCTGTCTTTGGTTTGCTTGCATCGTATCCAACATCAGTTAATGAATATTGAATAATTTCTTCTGGATAATCGTATTCATCGTATTCTTCTTCACCAACAAAATTATAAAGTTCCATTGGATTCAATGGTTCTCTTTTTCTGAATACTTGACTTAATAAATAAACATTTGTTGGTCTATTTGGTATAGAACTGCTAATTAATCTACATTTTATATTTCTATTTGTTTTTTCCATAAAAATCCTTTTGATATACGTATGATATATTAATTATATAATAATGTTTAATCTTTATCTTGCTTTTTTAAATATTGTAGTTAATATATTCCATATTCAATACTATAAAATGTTTTTAATAAAATGAAATATGTGAATATACTTAATGGTATATTATAATTATAATATCTAAAAATGTTGAGGTAGTATTATGGAATTCAAACAAAATAGCGGAGCTGGTGCGCAACCTGCATTAGAACAATTTGGTAGAAATTTAAACCAAGATGTTATAGATGGTAAAGTAGATCCAATTATTGGTAGAGAACAAGAAATTAGAAGAATTATTGAAGTTATCTCTAGAAAAACAAAAAACAACCCTATTCTAATAGGTGAACCAGGAGTTGGCAAAACAGCAATTGTTGAAGGTTTAACACAAAGAATTGTTGCTAAAGATGTTCCGGATAATTTGCAAGATAAGGTTATTTGAGAACTTTCATTATCTTCACTAATTTCAGGTGCAAGTTTTCAAGGTCAATTTGAACAAAGATTACATGATGTAATTAAACAAGTGAAAAATTCAGATGGAAAAATAATATTATTCATTGATGAAATTCACCAAATTGTTGGTGCTGGTAAATCTAGTGGTGGATCTGCTATGGATGCAGCCAATATCTTAAAACCTATGATGGCTCGTGGTGAAGTTAAAATTATTGGAGCAACAACATTAGAAGAATATAGACAATATATTGAAAAAGACTCAGCTCTTGAAAGACGTATGTCAAAAATAATTGTTAGTGAACCTTCAAAACAAGAATCACTTACTATTATGCGTGGTCTTAAAGAAAAGTGAGAACTTTATCATCAAGTTAAAATTCACGATGATGCTTTAGTTGCTGCTGTTGATTTAAGTGATAGATATATTCCAGAAAGATTTTTACCAGATAAAGCAATTGACTTAATTGATGAAGCAGCTGCAAAAGTTCAAACTGAAATGCATTCAATCCCTAATCAATTAGATAATATTAGAAGACAAATAATGCATATCGAAACTGAAAAAGCAGCTTTAGAAAAAGAGACTGATTCTAAATCAGTGAGTCGATTACAACAAGTTGTTGTTAAATTAGAACACGCTAAACAAGAAGAAATAAAAATTAATGCTGAATGAGTTGAAGAGAAAAAAGAATTAAATAAAGTTATCAAATTAAAAGAAGAAATAGATACTTCCAGACACCAAATTGAAAAATTTCAAATTCAAGGAGAATTTGCAAAGGCTTCAAAATTACTTTATGTAACTATTCCAGCATTGCAAAAAGAACTCGAAAGAGTTGAAGGACAAATCAAAAAGAACGGCTTAGTTAGAGATGCTGTTACTTCACACGAAATTGGAGAAGTGATTTCTAAAACTACAGGTATTCCTATTAATAAAATTTTAAAAGATGAAAAAGAAAAACTTTTGAATCTTCCGATTCAATTACAACAGTACGTTTCTGGTCAAGATGAAACATTGAAGAAAATATCAAATGCTATTCTAAGAAGTAGAGCTGGTATCAATGATCCGAATAGACCGATTGGTTCTTTCTTATTCTTGGGGCCAACTGGAGTTGGTAAAACTGAAGTTGCAAAAGCTCTTGCTAGAATTTTATTTGACTCAGAAAAATCAATGGTTAGACTTGATATGAGTGAATATATGGAAAAACACTCTGTATCTAAAATGGTTGGAGCCCCTCCGGGTTATGTGGGGTATGAACAAGCAGGTGCTTTAACAGAAGCTGTTAGAAGAAAACCTTATTGTGTAGTTTTATTAGATGAAATCGAAAAGGCTCATCCCGATGTTTTAAATATTTTATTACAAGTATTGGATGATGGTCAAATCAAAGACTCACAAGGTAGACAAGTTAATTTTAAAAACACAATTATTATTATGACAAGTAATATAGGTTCATCAGCGATTCTTGAAAACAGAAGACAAGATGCACTAGAAGATTTAAAAAGAGAAATGAAACCAGAATTTATCAATAGAATTGATGATGTAATTATCTTTAATCCTTTAAGAGAAACAGATGTGTTAATGATTATCTCTAAATTCCTTGATCAATTAGGGCAAAGATTAGCTGAGCAAGAAATTCAAATACAATTTTCTGATAATTTAAAAAAACAAATTTTATCAGCTGGATTCGATGCTCAATTTGGTGCTAGACCTTTAAAAAGATATATTCAAAATAATATTGAGAATAAATTAGCAAACTTAATCATTAGTAATACTCTCAAGAAAAATAACTCATATAAAATTGATTATGATCCTGATAAAAAAGAAATTGTCATCACTAAACCAACTGTAACTAATTAATTCGTTTATATAAAAAACAACCCAAATAAATGGGTTGTTTTTTTATGCAATAATTAAATTTCAGTACAGTCTATAATATCTAATTTGAAGTTGTTTAAAAGCTTATAAGTTATTTTATCTATTTTACAATTTTTAAAAGAACATTTTTTAAAATAACATTGTCTAAAATAAGTGCTATTAATTTCACAATCTATAAATGAAATATTTTTAAAAGAGCATCCATCATATCCCACATTGTTTAAATTAGCTTTTGATATTTCATTGTTAATGAATTCACTTTTCTCAAAAACAACTGAATTTAACTTTACATCGCTGAAGTTAGAACGATTGAATGATACATTAGTAAATGACACATCTGATAAGTTTGCGCCACTTAAGTTAGCATCACCAAAATCGCATAAATTAATCTTCAACTCACTAATATTTGTATTCTTAAATGATGATTTAGTCAAATCACATTTTTTAATTTCACTCTTTACAAATATTGAATCATCAAATCTAGTTTTTCTAAAATCTGACATTTTAAAAAGTTTATCTTCAAACTTAATATTACAAAAGTCAGCATCGTGAAAGTCTTGTTTGACAAACATCTTGTCCTTTATATGTTCAATTGCATCAAGTTGTTCAGTGGTTTTATTATCACTGAAAAAAAACGCTACTTCAATGTTAAATATTTTAGCTAGCAAATGTATTTGCAAAGCATCTGGAACACCATCTCCATTTTCTCATTTTGAAATAAGTTGAGGACTCACTATCATCATTTTGGATAACTTAGTTTGAGAAAGTCCTTCTTCTTTTCTTAAATATTCTATTTTACTACCAATAGTTTTTGCGTTAAATTCCATAAATTCTCCTAATTACAAGATAATTTTACACAATTTCCACAAAAAACAAGTATTTTTCTAATAAAAACATTAAAATTCTACAAAAAACACTAAAAAATATAGTATTTTATTATTTCATTCCTAAGAATCTTATTAATTCTCGAACTACTCCATCATCTTCATTAGTGTGTTTAGTTAAATATCTAGCTACTAATATTGGAGCAGAACTTCCGTTTTTCATAGCAAAACTTCATGTAGCCTCTTCCAACATACAAACATCATTATCGCCATCACCAAAAGCAATGCATTGTTCTCTAGGGATGCCGTAGTAAGAACTTAAATACTTGAGAGCCATTCTTTTGGAAGCAAACTCTGAATTAATTTCAACTATAATGCCACCAGAATGAAACATACTTCAAGTTCTTACAACTAATGTTGGTGAAATTGATTTAATCTCATAAATGATTGAATTTAAATTATCTAAATTGTCCACATGCAAAAGAATTGAACAAATATCTGTTGTGACTGAACTAAAATTTTCGTTAATCATTTCAATATCAGTGTCACTAATATGGAATATATCTTTCATTTTATCAATTGAAAGTTTATTACTCTTATCTGATTTTCATAATCATATTTTGTCAATACCTTCAATCATCGCATTATGAAAATAACTACACAAATTTTTATTGGATAAAATTTCTTTTAAGATATTATTACTAAAACCTATTTCAATTGATCTAAAATGGGGGTCAGATGGATTACTCATTAGTGATCCGTTTTGGTTTACCATAATAGTCTTTAATCCTAATTTTTTATAAATATCAATAGAACCTCTTAGAGGTCTTCCAGTAACTAAACAGACATGATTTTTTTCTGAGACTTTTTTAATGACTTCAATTGTTCTTTCAGATAATTCACCAGCATTATTTACTAAAGTTCCATCGATATCAATGCAAATTAAATTTCTGTCAAGTTTATCAAAATTATAAAATATTTCTTTTTTGTCTTTCATTATTTCATCCTCATTAGTTTCAATATTTTATTTACTTTATCAGTTGCAATAGGTTTTGACTTATTAAAACCATCTTCCAAAATTTCAATAACTTGTTCGTTGCTAATTGAATTAACTTTACTTTGTAAATTAATAATAAATTTTGAAACTTCATCTGCAACAGCTTTTTTGAAAACTCCATAATTAGGAGCTCCTTTAAATTCTGATTCGATTTCATCCATAGTTTTTTTTGTTAATGCTGAATATATAGCCATTAAATTAGAAATACCTGGTTGGTTATCAATATCAAATTTAACACTATTTAAATTGTCAGTTAATGCACCCATTATTTTTTTAGCAGTTACTTCAGGTGCATCATTTAAAAAAATTGTACCTTTAGGATTCGGAGATGACTTCGACATCTTTTTAGTTGGCTCTAATAAATCCATTACTTTAGATGTTATTTTTGAAGATTGGAATTCCGGAACAACAAAACATTCTTGTTTATATAAATTATTAAGTCTTGTTGCTAAATTTCTAGTAAGTTCTAAATGTTGTTTTTGATCTTGGCCTACAATTACTATCTCTGCATCATACAACAGAATATCAGCCGCCATTAATGCTGGGTACGTTAATAATCCTGTTGGGATAAAGTCTGTGCCATTCGAAGATTTGCAATTATTTGATTTATCTTTGAATTGCGTCATTCTTGATAATTCACCAATTGTTGTATGACAAAGCAAAATATGACCTAATAGAGTATGTTCTAAAATATCTGACTGATTAAATATAACTACTTTTTTAGGATCTAAACCTGCTGCTATATAGTGTTTCACAATATTATATTTATTGTCTTTTATATTAATATCTTGATTAGTAGTTATTGCATGTAAATCAGCAACAAATACATACATATTATATTCTTCTTGATATCTTACAAAGTTTTCAATAGCACCAAGATAATTACCAAGAGTTAGGTTATTTGTTGGTTGAATTCCAGATACCATTACTTTTTTATTTATCTTTGAATCTTTACTAGAAGAAAATAACATAACATAACCTCTTTCGCACTTTCTATAATCTATTGTTAATATTATATATTATATATAAATATATATTATCTTTTGAGTATAATAAAACTATGATTGAATTTAATAATTACATAGATTCTTTTGAGTTTGATTTTAAAATTGAAGATTATTTCAAAAAGATCAATAAAATCACTCGAAAAAAAATTAAAACAAAAGATAAAAGAAGTCTGGTTGTCAATATTGTGGATATGAATGAAATAAGAGAAATTAATTCAAAATATAGAAACAAAAATTCAACTACAGATGTTATTACATTTTGTTTCGATGAATCAATGCCTAATTCACCAATTCTTGGTGAAATGTATATTTGTTTAGAAAAGGCTCAAGAACAAGCTATTGAATACAATCATTCATTTATGAGAGAAATATGTTTTTTATTTGTTCATGGATTATTACACTTATTTGGTTATGACCATATGAATGATGAAGATGAAAAAATCATGATAAATTTACAAAATGAAATCTTAAACGAAATGAAACTAATGAGGGTTAAAAATGACTAAAACAGGCAAGCAGTATTGATTTAAAAAATTCATTTATGCTTTTAAAGGTATTTTCTCAGCAATCAAAGAAGAAAAGTCGATGGTAGTCCATCTATTTGTAGCAATTGCAACTATTGGATTATCAATTGGTTTAAAAATTTCTGCTGTTAGTTGAATTGGAATCATTGTCTCTATTTGTTTAGTTATTGCAACCGAGCTGATAAATACAGCTATCGAGAACCTGGTCGATTTGGTGTCATTTGAATACAATATTAACGCTCAAAAAATAAAAGACACCTCAGCTGCAGCAACACTAGTAACATCAATTTGTGCTATCGTGATTGCACTACTTATATTTATACCTAGAATAATGGAGATTACAAATGGAAACTATTAAAAAAACAGTCGTTGCTATATTAGGCAAACCAAATGTTGGGAAATCAACAACATTTAATACAATACAAACAGAAGCTCAAGCTATTGTTACTTACAAACCTCAAACTACAAGAAATTTTATTTGTGGTAAGTTAACTTCAAAAACTGAACCAAAGGAAATAATTTTCGTTGATACACCTGGATTTCATAATCCAAATAATAAGTTAGATCAGTTTTTAAATAGTGAGGTTAAATTTATTTTAGGTAATGCTAATTTAGCTTGCTTCATATTAGATGCTTCAAGAGATATTAATGATGAAGATGAAAGATTATTAAAACATATTAATAATTTTGATTTTGATGCAACGATTTTAATTGTAAATAAAATAGATAAAGTTAAAAATCAAGCATACAAAAAGATGATTGATAAAGTTCAAGAACTTGCTAAATTTGATCATATAATCGAAATCTCGGCACTTGAAAAAACAAATATAGACCTCTTAGTGGAAACTATATCAAAATATTGCGTTCATGAAGATATAGATGAAAATTTATGAAAACTACCTAGTGATGAATTTGTGGCCAAAGAAATTGTTAGACAATCATGTTTAGAATTACTCGAAAAAGAAGTTCCTTATGGAATAAATGTGATTATTAATAATTTTAAATATACAGAAGAGTCTGGTGTTTTGGATATTGATGCTGATATTTATGTTGAAAAAGAATCACAAAAATCCATTGCAATTGGTAAGCAAGGTTCTATGATAAAAGAAATTGGAATTAAATCAAGAGAAGCGCTTTTAGCAATTTATGATTGTAAGGTAAATTTAAAATTATTTATTAAAGTTAAAAAAGACTGAAGAAATGATAATAAACTAGTTAAACTTATGGGTTATAAGAAAAATGCTAATAGTTACTAAAGGTTACTTATTAAAAAAAACACCTCACAATGACTTTGATGAAATTATAGAATTTATCAATCAACATGGAATTAAATTTGTTTGTATAAGTTTAGGTTCTAGAAAAATTGCTTCTAAAAATAAATACCATTTAAATTTTGGGAATTTTCTTGAATTTGAATTTTTTCATAGTGAAACAAAAATTTCTAAACTTAAAAAAGTATCTACAATTTCTTATTTAGAAGAAGATAAAAAACTTAATTACAGCTTATTCGTAATTAATGAAATATATTCTCAATTGGAAATGAATAATGCAGAATTTTTTAGAATGTATCAATTAGTTATTTTATCTATAATACAAGATATTAATGATTACATCATTACCTTATTTTTATTAGTTAGAATATATATTTTTTCCGGATTATCAATATCATTTGATTCATGTTGAAAATGTGGCGGCAAAAAACATATGAGAACAATTGATTTTAATAAATTTGGAGTTGTTTGTAAGATGTGTTGAGATAAAGATTTAAATAAACAGTTCAAAAAATCAACGTTAAATATTTTTCAACAAATGCAAACATGCAAACAAGAGTCATTAATTAATTTCAAAATAGAAGATATAGATGATATGAGGTCATTAATTAAATCAGTGATGTTTTTTATAAATGATAATTTAGGAATTTTTTTTGAAACTCTAAAATTAATTTAATAAAAAAATATTTATATTCTAAATAATATTTGAAATATATTATGAGGGTATAGATTTGGAAATAATTAAACAATTGAATAAATTTGAATGTGGTTTGTGCGTTCTATCTTCACTTATAAAACATCATCATAATATTGATGTAAAAGTAGGAAGTTTATTGAATGAAGTAGATATTTCTAATGGCGGGATTTCATTGTACGACATGGAAAATGTCGCTTACAAATATGGGTTAAAATTAGAGAGTTTCAATGCTAATATCCAAGAGATAGAAGATATGAAATCAGAATATTTCGTCGTCTTATTAAATGAATCTAGATTTTATCATTATGTAATAGCGAAGTACATTGAAAAAGAAAAGTCAGTAGAAATATTTTGTTCAGTAAAAGGAAAGTATAAAATGTCACTTCATGAACTTAGTTTGAAGTGAGAAGGAATTTTGATCACATGTAGTAAGATAGTGTTTAGCAATTCAATTTCTTTAGAAAGTAAAAATTATCAATTAGATTATAAATGACTTTTACTTATAAATTCTTTTAATGTGATACATTTATTACTAAATCTATTTTGTAGTTTAGCTGTTAACACTGTGATGAAAATAGTTCAATATGATGTATTGCATGAAATATTTATGAGTGTTATTATAATTTTTATATTTTCATATTTTTTAAATTCTTTTATGCAATGAATGGTTACAAGAATTTCGAGAAAATATATGTTTGATAAATATCAACTATTACACAGTAATATATTACACAAACTCTCAATTAAGTACGAAGGTTTTTATAATAAAGTTGATTATAATTATTTAATAAGTTTTGATGATTATATTTTTATAGTAGTGAATTTTTATTCTGTTAAAATTAATAATATTTTATCATCAATAATAACTCTAATAGCTGTCACTTTCATTATTTCTTTTACAGATATTTTATTACTTATAATTGTATTTATATTTCTTGTAATTTTAGGAACGGTAGATTTTATTAGATTAAAATATCAAAAAAATAATTTAGATATTAGCAAAACGGAATGTAATCAATATCAAAATTCAGTTATAAATTTCATCAACAGCACATCAAATTCTAATAATATATTGTTTAGAAAAAAACAATTAACATTGCTAAAGGATTCTCAAATAATAATGAAAAATAGAATGATTAAAAATAATTCTTTTTATAATAATTTAGATTTTTTTGATAGCTTCTTAAACTCTTTATTCACATTATTTATAATTTTCATTAGTGCTGGACTTGTTTCGAATGATAAATTAGAATTCAGTAGTATGATTTTAGTTATTTCTTTATCTCAGATGATGACAAATTCAACTAGAAATATTTGTTCTATCCCTAGTTCTTTATGTGAATTAAAACATGCGAAAAATATTTTATATAACATATCAAAAATTGATAATAAAAATAACGAGAATAAACTTGAATTGTTTGATCAAATTAATCAAATTAAATTTAATTCAAAATTATTTCTTAATGATACTGTTCTGATTGGCAGAAGTGGATCTGGTAAAACTTATACGCTAAAGTGTATTGCGAATAGAATAAAAAACAATAATTCAATTATTTTTGATAATTATGAAAAAAACATAATCTCTGATAAATGATACATTGAAAATTGTGTCTATATAAATCAAATATCTGATTATGATCAAGAAATAGTAGAAAGTTTGATCAAATCTAATTACAAAGAATTATTTTTAGAAATTATAAATTTGATAGGAATAAAGTCATTTGATAAGCAAAGCCTTTCTTCTGGACAAATACAAATTTTAAATTTTCTTTGTTTATTAAAATATAAAAATAAAGTAATTTTATTAGATGAATCATTAGCTAATGTAGATGAGAAAATGAAAAAAATTCTATTGATAAATGTGAAAAATGAAATTGTTAAAAATAATTTTTTAATTTATGTTGATCATAACGAAAACACATTTTCAAATTTTAAAAATAAGGTGGTAATTGATGAAATTAACAAATAAAATTTTAATTGGAGTTTGTAGTTTTTTCATTTCTATATTTGTGATGTTCACTTTTTTCATCAAGATTCCTGTATATGATAATTGCAGTATTGTAAATAATGATCAAGAAAATATTTTATTTATTGATAGTGATACATATAACAAAATTTCAAATAAAGAAAACTTAATATTAAAAAATAAAGAGATGAAAATAAAATTAAGAATAAATGAAGAATGAATATGAGACTATGAATTAAAAATTTGAAGCGTACCAATTGATACTACTTCAAATTTAGAATTTGGAAACTATCTTATATATTTAAAAGATAGATATATTTTTGATATTAGAATTTAACATTATTCATTATTTTAATAACATCTTCTTGATCATCTGCTTGTAATGCTAATTCAACTAATTTTTTAGCTTCATTAGAATCAATTCTACTAATTAATTCTCTAGCCCTTAGAATTGATGAAGCACTCATTGAGAATTCGTCAAGACCCATACCTACTAATAATGGGATAACATTAATATCTCCAGCCATTTCTCCACACATACCAACTCATTTGCCAGCTTTGTGTGCACCATCGATTGTCATTTTAATTAATTTTAAAATTGAAGGGTTTAATGGTTGATATAAGTAAGAAACTTTTTCATTCATTCTATCAGATGCCATTGTATATTGCATTAAATCATTTGTACCAATTGAAACGAAATCAGCATATTTACAGAAGTTTTCTGTGTGAACAACTGAAGCTGGAATTTCAACCATCATACCAACTTGGATTTTACGAGATATATTCGGATAAATCTTAAGCATTTCTGCATACTCTTCATCATATATTTTTTTAGCTCTTTTGAATTCATCAACAATAGCTATCATTGGAAACATAATTGCTAATGAACCAAATTCACTCGCTCTAATTAACGCTCTTAATTGAGTTCTAAATATTGGTTCTTGATCCAAACAAAGTCTAATAGCTCTGTATCCTAAGAAAGGATTAGTTTCAAAAGGGAACTCAAAATATTTCAGAGTTTTATCGCCACCAACATCAAGTGTTCTAATAACTACTAAATTACCATTAACACCTTCAAGAACTTCTTTATACGCTAAAAATTGTTCTTCTTCAGTTGGTCATTTTGTATTATCCATGTATAAAAATTCAGATCTAAACAAACCAACAGAATCAGCGGTTGATTTAGTAACACCTGATAGATCCTTAGGTGAACCAATATTTGCAGCAATAATAACTTCTTTACCTTCTTTTGTTACTGATGGTTTATTTTTGAATGTAGCTCATAATTGTTTCAGTTTTTCAAGTTCAGCAGCTTCTGATTCGAACTTAGCAATCATTTCTTTGGTTGGATTGATGATAACTTCACCAGTTCCACCGTTAATAGCTAAAATATCACCATCTTTTACTGAAGATGTAATATTTTTTAATCCAAGAACAGCTGGTATTTCAAGACTTCTTGCCATAATTGCTGAGTGTGAAGTTCTTCCACCAATATCAGTTGCAAACCCTCTTACAAATTCTGGGTTTAATTGCCCTGTTTCACTAGGTGTTAAATCTTCTGCAACTATAATAACTTCTTCAGATATTGCAGCTAAATTAGTTCTTTTTAAACCTAAAATATTTGCCATGATTCTTTCATATACATCTTTAATGTCAGCTGCACGTTCTCTCATGTAAGCATCATCCATTGAAACAAACATTTCAATATACTTCTTAGAAACTTGATCAATCGCATAAACTGCATTGCATTTTTCTGCGTTAATTAATTCTTTAATCTCATCAATCATTGCAGGGTCATTTGCTAATTGTTGTTGAGCATCAAAAACCATCAACTCTTCTGCTGAAAGATTTTTTGCATTTGATTGAATTACTTTAATTTCATTTATAGAATTTAAAATTGATTCTTCGTATTTTTTTATTTCATCCGCTGGTATAGCAGATTTTCTGTCAGTATTTATTTCAAGTGGTTTAAGTACTAATACTTTTTTAACAGATACTCCTCTAGAGGCTCCAATTCCTTTAATCATAAAGTTAATTACTCGCTAATAATCTTACTTGAAATAAGCGTTGCTTTAATTGCTTCAGCTGCAGCTTCTTCATCTGCACCTTCGATTTCAAAAGATATCTCAGCATCTTTTTTAACACCTAAAGCCATAATGGTAATTATTGACTTAGCGTTTGCTGTTCTTTCATTAAATTTAATAGATATATTACTAGTAAAACCACTTGATACTTTTACTAACTCAGCAGCTGGTCTAGCATGTAATCCGATAGGATCGATTATTGTAACGTTAAATTGTTTCATATTAACTCCTTATATTTATAACTATATAATTATAAATTATATAAATGGAATTATCTAATTTTTATGTCATTAAATTTAAAATTTAAGTATTCAATTTCAGAATTTGAAAAGTTAACGAAGTTTACTTTTTTAATTTCATTGTTGATTTGTAACTTTAAAACTGCTAAATTTTTACTTTGTATAGTTGAACAAATTTTTGTATCAAATAATTTCTTAGATAATTGTGGTGATGACTTGAAAGAAATTATTGCACTATATTCAATTTCATCATAAGTGATAGCATCAGGAGATTTATCAATAAATATCAAGTTGATACCACACATACTTGCATACTTGCTTATGTTAATTATTTTTTGATAAAGAATATTATTACTTTCTCTTATGAATTGAATATCTTCAATAACTACAATATGATTTTTAATAACCATTTTCTTCTTAAGTTTTAAATCATAAATATCATTAGTTTTTGTTTCTTTTAATTTTGCCACTGTTCACTCTACTTGCTCATGAAGCTTATCAATAAATAAAACCAAAGTTTCAATTGAGTGAACATCATTTTTCAAACATATAGGTGATTTGATGGCAATATCATTACTTCTAATTGGAGAAACAATTGAGAGCAACATCGAATCAGTTCTAAATCTCGAAGATATAGAAGTTATCAAATTGTTGTAAAAATTATAAACATTATTAGTTCCATTATCAAAAACACCTACTAAATAATGTTTTTGTAAATCAAAATAAATAGGTTTTTGAGCTTCATCATAACAAGCTACATATGAATTTTTGGGAGATTCAGAAAGTAATAAATTCAATAACATTTGATTTATTAACTGTTTATTTTTGGGATATTGAAAAATAGCGAATTCATCTGTTGAAATGAATCTATAGGAACTGTCTAACCCTATTAAATTAAAAGTTTCTTTTCAATAAAGAAGTTTTGTTAGATTTTCTTCATCACAAATGATTTTAATATTATAATTTTCAATTTTATCTTCTAATGTTATTTTTGAAAAAATAAAATTATTAGATTTCAAATATTTAACAATGAGGTCAATTTCCTTATTTATATCAATGATATTTTCGACAATAACATCATCTATTTTAAATATTTTACCATCATCTTGATTGGTATAATTTTGCTTCATTTTCAACCCGTCAAAAATATTTCTCTTAACTAGTATTGAATTTATTGCATCCTTCTTTTTAAATGGCGATATGATAAATGATTTGATAGGATATATAACATTAGGTAATAAAATAAATAATGCAACAAAAAACAAGAGACTTACAAATACAATGATTGTTGCTCAAGCATTAGAATTTGCAGCAGCCCCCAGAATTCCTCCATCAAGATATTTTTCAACTCCAAATACAAAATATTTTGAAAAGTCAAAGTATGTATCATATCAAATATTGTTGATATAGTGACTCAAGGTCATTTCAGTTCCATAAGAAAGCTCTATGGTTCCAAATATAATACTTACAATACTAGTTAAAATTAAAATAAAAATAATCGTTCTTTTTTGATAAAGAATTTTTTTATTTAAATTAAATAATTTCAAAGTTAAGATAAGAATTAAATAAGAGTAAACTATATATTTAGCATATCCAAATGTAAAACTAAAAATTGTTGAATCTAAAAATTGACCAAT
>JBOFSS010000096.1:0-1874 GCA_051651665.1 Mycoplasma sp. | reverse complement strand
ATGATATCACATCGATGGGCATTGTAGATTTGATAAGTGTTTATGGCACAGATATAATGCCCATCATAGGATTATTAATGCCTGAAAATGAAGAAATTCAAACATTACTATTAAGTTTTGTGGAATTAACAGATGTCTTTAATTTGGAACAACCAATTCTATCGACCTTGTCAAAAGTTCTTACAACTAAAGATTCAAACAGTGAAGTAATTATTAAGAAATTAATTGGTTTCTTAATGCCAGATATATTTGATAATTCAATGTTTGATATGATTAATACATTTGTATTTCAAAATGAAAATTTAACCCCCTCTAATTTATCTTCTACTTTGGATGCGATTGCAAATCCAAGAACTACAAAAAACGGTTCAACAATTGTAAGGTATAAAGAGTGATTCGATTCAATGACCATTACTACTAATGTGGTTAAATCTCATTATGATAAAGAAACTAATCACGCTAATGTTAGAGTAGATTTTAAATATAAATTTAATTCAAATCTATGAATTGATATTGGTAAACTTAAAAAAATTATTCCTCCTGGAAGTATGGAGTTGCCTGATGGTTCATCATTACCATTAGGATTAATATCAACTGCGCTTCCAGGATGGTTAGCAATAATGAAAAATGATTATATAGGTAACTATGTAATTATTGATGATATTGTTAATTACGATGTTATTAAAAATGATGAAACTAATAACTTCAAATTCTCATGGGTTGTAAGATCAAATTCTATAATAGATATGAACCTTCCCCAATCAGTTAAATCATTATATGATTCAGCAGTGCCATTAACAGGCCAATTAATTGTTGACTTAACCAAGCATATGTTTTTTCATGAATTCTCAACATGAACAACATATCGTCCAATTAAATCAAGTTTAAATAAAATAATTGTGAATGATTATAATCCACAGAAAAAAAATAATTTAGCCATTTTCCAAAATTTTTCTAACGAAGACATAAGTCTTATATCAAGTGCAGTAATTTCAAATATGAAATTAATGTACGACAAATCTCAATCATATTCCTGAAAATGATTATTCACAACAATAAAAATAGAAAAATCTTATACAAATAATACATTTGATTTTCTAAATAATTTAGACAAATTAATTGACACTTCGAATTATGAAGCAAGTAAAATGCCATTGTATATGAATTTCACTTCTAATCATATAATTACAAATGTAACTATACTAGGTATATCCATTCCAGAAGTTTCAATGAATTCAATAGAATTCTGAACCCCTGGAAATATCTACTCAGAATCTGATATGAAGAATTCATGAGTGTTTACATTTAATAATTAAAACAATAAAAAACCTATCAACTTATAATTGGTAGGTTTTTTTTATTTATTAACAATTTTAATTTTCGAATTACGTTCTCTTCAGAACCTCTTTGAAGAAGAGAGCGTTTTAACTTTATTTTTGATAATTTTTCTAAATTTTTTATCTTCTAAAGAAATTAATTTATTTGGAATTTCAATATCCTTAACTTTTACTTTATAAGCTCTATCAACAAATATAAAAGTGTTATCTGTTTTATTCTCTAATTTACCAATATTAATTAAGTTTTCGGATTCATAATTACTTTTATTAGTCGTACAATGAAAGCAAATATAATTTCTACCAAAAAGTGTTTTTGATCAAATAAGTACCGGTCTTTTCTTTTGTTGGTCAACACCTTCATAGTAGTTGTATTTAGATTCTGATATTCAAATAATATTTCATCTTTTTAATTTATCCATAATTATTTTGCTATACCTTTATCTTTTTCTTCTATTGGTTCGTTTTTTAAAGTGTTTAAACTAATTTGTGAAAATATTATTCCACCAATTGGACCTAATATAAATAAAGATAGTAGTC
>JBOFSS010000095.1:0-5540 GCA_051651665.1 Mycoplasma sp. | reverse complement strand
GATAAATGCTCCAAGAAGTTATCAATAATTTTAAATAAAATTTCAATAAATTTTCCTGCATCAGCAACTGCTTTATCTTTATGTTTTTCATTTTTTTTGATATATATTTGATCCTATTTTCAAAATTAGGATGTCTATTAGTCTTTATAAGTGTCATTGATTCATCATCTAATAAAATATTCACTTTCATTTTGCTCATTAAGAAATCACGGAGATAAGTTATTATTCCATAATTTGTTATCTTCCCATAAAAGAAACAATATGTTAATTCATCTATTATAGAAACTACAATAGATAAATTCTTAGAAAATCTATAATCATCTTTCTTCATCATGCTATATGATAAACATTCAGATGATAATGTTAAGAGCATTTCTACAAGACCATTATTTTTAAAAGAATCTTTTTTTTGAAAGTGAAATAGCACTAACGATCTTAAACAAAAGTAAATTTTCATTTAAATATTGAGAGCATAATATTATATCTTCATTAGAACTAGTAAATTTAATCAAAAACTCTTCATTAATTAAATTTGATTGCATAATTCCATTCATTTTATCAATTGAATTATTTCATTTATTTTTAACAACATCCAAGATAACTTCTTCATCATATATATCAGTTTTCATATATTCGTAATATTCACTAGAATAAGAACTGCCATATATGATAATGCTCTTTTCGATATCATTAGTGTAATCTGATTCTATTTCTGTGTGAATCTTTTCATTTAACAAAATGTAATTCTTAACATAATTATTTTGTTCTAGATTAGAAAGGATCTTTCTAATCATTTGTTCTATGTGTGGTAAGATTTCAAAAATATTTGAAATGATTTCTCTATTGCTATTTTCAATATTATTATTTAAGAAAATAGTTGGGATATTGAGTGAACTTTTATTATTGTAATGAAAATACTTTGAAGCTTTTTTTCAAATCTCTCTAATTTTTGGACCACAAGAGGCTTGGATGGTTTTTGATATATTTTTAGATATTATTTCTTGTATATGTTCTATATGTATTCCTTGATCCATCATATTCTGTCATGTGATGAATTCGATTATTTTCCTAAGTTCAACAATGGCTGAATGGTTTGCTTGAATGTTTAAGAAAACATTCATATTTTGGATAGTTATTCTAAAATCTTCTAAGAAGTTTTTATAACTATCATTTTCTATAATGATTTCATTAAGGAAAGATAAGTCTACTTCTATTTTTGCAATTTTATATGAAAACATTTTGTTATCTTTGCAAAAATCACATGTTCACCTTTTATTTCTTCCTATATAAGAATTTATTAAAAAATAATCTATTAACTTTAATTTCCTATTTTTTAAAAAACTTCAAAATCACTTGTATCTGTAGATATAAGTCTATGAATTAAATCCATAGTTCCTGGAATATTTTCTTTTGTTAATATCTTATATTTTACTTTTATCATTTTATTATATGTTACTATATTGTTCTAAATTTACAATATAGTAAAATGTATTTAATATTTTGCTTGTTTTGTGGAGGAGTTAGAATAGTTAGCGTAAAATATTTATGTTAAATTAATTTTGTTTGTGAAAATAATGATGGCATCTTTGCTTGCACGAGAAAAAGCAGTATACAACCAATTTATATCTAAGTCTTCTGCTGATTGAGGAGCTTGTCCTGCTAATACAATAACCTTTTCATAAGTAGACCCTTGTGCTTTATGTGCAGTTATAGCTTTTGAATGTGTAAATGGTAATTTGGATTCATCTATACATATATTAATAGGACCACCTTTTTTAATTTCAATTTTATAATGTTCAACAATTGGTTGACCAGGAATAAAGGTATTTTTTTGGATAATTTCCACTATTTTACCTTCTAAACCATTGTAATATTTTCTTCCGCTTACATCTACATCTGTTTCAACGAAAATTATTGAATCATTTATATGGAATTCATCTTCAGAATTTGAGTTTGAAAAATACCTATTTAAAAATTCAACACCTAAAATTCCGGAGTTATATTTTGTAATGATTTTGTAATTATTTTCAACTTTATCAGATAAAAATGATAATAATTTATTTTCATTTGATTCAAGCATTATATTTTTTGGGTATTTTTTGCAAAAGTGAGTATAAAAGTCATTCGAATCTTTATTATCCTTTAATTTCAATATTTTTCTTTGTATTTCAATAAGTGCTTTATTACCTTTTGATCTATGGTTTTCAGATAATTTATCACCAAATTTTTTAATTTTGACATTACTATTTTCTCCAAGCAATCAAAGGTATTGTTTGACAATAGTTTTGATTGGTTGTAATTGATTTTTATCTCCACAAATAATAATTCTAGATTTATTTCCTTTTAATTGCGCTAAGAAATTTCAATCTGAAATCATTGTCATTTCATCAATTACAACAAGGTCATAGCCTTCATCAATATTTAATATAATATTATTTTCCGCTTCTTCCTTTTTCACTTTTTCTGAAGTAAATGTATTTATCTTATCTTCAATATCACTATATAAATTTATAGCTTTATGAGTTGGGCATATTAAACAAATTTTCCTACCATAATTTAGGTAGTGCTGCATAAGTTGTTTGATTTGTGTTGTTTTTCCAGTGCCAGCGGGACTAGATAAGGTACATATTTTATGTTTTATTAAATAATTATTTATTTCTTTCCACAAATTGTTATTATCATTTTCAGTAAAATTTACAATTTTAAGTTCAATTAAATCATCTTCAATCATTTTTTTATTAATTTCATTAAAAAGATCAATGATCTTTTTATATTCAATATATTCAATATTGTGATTTCATTTATTAAGTTGGATTTCCTTGAAGTTTGGTTGACCATCCGGTCTTTTACTTACTAATCTTTTAAGTGTATCTTGATCTTCTATATGACAACTATAAGCATTTTCGTTGTCAAGATTAATCTTTAAATTATATTGAAGTAAAGCATCAGCTGTTTCGTCATAATTTCTAATCATGTGATGACATATTTTCTTATTTAGTCCGTTTTTAGTTTCATTGAAAAATGGATTATTTAAAAATGGTAAAATTTTTTTTGTATCTTCTATATTTTTAAAATCATTAACATAATAATTTATGATATCTAACATTATTTTTCTAGCATGAGAATCAAAATATTTATAGGGTTGCGGATACACACCTGATAATAGCGGGAACAACTCCTCTATATTGCTAATTTTATTTTTCAACAAAATAGCTTCCCTAGTTTTTGTTGTTAAACAATTATAACTTTCTAAAATGAAAAAATCCTTATGTTTAATTTTGAATTTATTAAATTTTACATTATAAATATTTCCAGTAGTCAACATTTCTCTTGAGAAAAAAATAATGTTTTTATTTTTATTTTCATTAGGATCTTGCTTCGAATAAAAAATCCATACCACTGGATCGAAAGAAACTATTTGAGATGAAATTATTTTTAGTTTATAATGTTGCTTTCTAGCTGGTTGTCAAATATTGGATCAATCAACATCTTGAAGTATGCTTTCATAAGATACTTTTGAAGATATTTTTTTTATTATATCAATTGCTTTGTATTTATCACTATTAACTCTTGTTAAAAGATTTATGATAGCCATATAAACAGAATTCAAATCACATTCTATTGATTCATAATGAATGAAGTTATGCAAACACGACCATGTTAGGGAATTTTTTTTGAAAGACTTAAAATCATCATCATCTTCATAAATTTTTTGTTCTATTATATTTCTTAAAATTATAACGAGGGAATAAATATGGGATTCGTTATTTTCATCAAAAACATCAGCCAATTTATCTCATGCGTTTTTAAGGAATTCATCTATAATCTCATTTTTTTTCACCATTATAGTATACCACATACATATTAAAATATTTTAAAGGCTATTACCGGATATTTTGTAAGGTGAATTTCCAGACCAGAATACTCTGACCCTTTTTATTTATAGGTTGATATATGTTAAATAAGTCTATTTAATGTATGTATATGGAATATAAATATATAACCTATATTATCAGATATATTATAAGATCTTATAGTTGATTGTGATGTGGAGCGACATAAACCCCGAGATAAGATTGGAGTAATTATTAATTTAATATATAATACTAATTATGGCTAGTAAAAAAAATATAGAAATTAAAAAAGATAAAGAAAATGATTATATTTGAAGATCAGATTTTAAAAATCTTTTGTATTCAAAAAAAGTTGATATGAAATATAAGACCTTAAAAAAACTTTGTGATGCATACGCTAATTTTAATGGTTATATTCATAAAGATTTTCTGAAAAAAGAAGTAATTGATACAATTAAAGAATACGAACAAGTGTTTTTTTTACATCAAAAGAAAAAACCTAAAAAACACACAGATAAAGATAGAATTAATTATTTACAGGTATCTGTTTGAAATAACATTGTCCGAAATATAGAAGACTATATTCAAAATAAAAATTTAATAATTATTGAAAAAGATTTGAATAAAGATGAAATGGATGAACGAAGAGATAAAAAGCAAGAATTAAAGACGCTTTTCATATATATTAAATAACTTTTATAAAAAGAATTGAAACAACAAAATCTTTAACACCCTTCCTTCCTTTTAAAGCGCTTTTTAGATTATTTTTAATTTTTAAAATTGCATCATTATTTAATGCATAGACAGATATCTTAATGCTTCCATTTTTAGATTTTCATATTCCAAATATTTTTTCTATTGTAGAACTATCAGACAAACCAAAACTAAAGCCATAAAATAATAGTTCTAATTCATCTACTTCTGAAATATTTTTAAAAATATGAGATTTAGGATTGTATTCTTTATTCTCTTCCCCTCATTTTGCAATTTGTGAATCTTTAGGAAAAGATGATGACTGATCACTGCCTAAAATATAGTTAGAAATTCTATGATCAGAATTAAATTGATGGATATTTGCAAAATGGCCTTTTAAGTTTGTTAAATATAATTCTGTTCTTGATGTTTTATGGTGAAAATATTTTTCTTTGAAACCATATATAAGAGGTGTTTTAGTGTAATTGTATGAAACAATTAAATCTACACCAACAACAACATTTTCTTCAATGTATTTATTTGTATTAATATTCTCGTATTTTACATTTTCTAAAATAAAAGCTATTCACTCAGCAAATGCTATATTTATCCTTTCGTAAAACCTTTTATTATTTGAATTTATATATTCATCTAAAATATATTGAATATTATTTTCAAATGAACTTCATAATTTGCATTGATCCATTTTTTTGAATTTATTTATAGCCATTCTATATTTTCGATTCTCTTTTAAAAATAAAATAAAAGAATTTGATTTAACAAACTCTTCAAATTCTATTCTAGGCATATCCTCATGTGCTAGATCAAATCCATTACCTATAAACAATATTTTCATATTATATATTATAAATGTTATTAAAAAATCTATGAAAAAACCGGGCTAGAACACTCTTGCCATTTTTATTTATAGGTGATATATGTTATTTAAGACTATTTGATGTAATGTATATGGCTGTATAAGGCATGGACAAT
>JBOFSS010000094.1:0-1583 GCA_051651665.1 Mycoplasma sp. | reverse complement strand
TATATTCTTCTTTTGTTTTTTCTATTTTTTCTTTCAGAGTTATATTGATTTGATTGAAATCATTAATTAATCAATCTTTATTAAAAGTATAACTATTAAGTTGGTTAATGTAATTGTCTAAATCAATATTATCTAATTGATATTTATCCTTGGTGTTAATTTTAGATTGGATTATTTTCATTTTAGTTTCGTTAATTTTATTTTGGATTGCCATTAATTTAGATTTAAGTTCTTCGTTACTGAGTAGAAGGGACTTATATGATATGTCTCAATTAATTTTCATTTGTTGCATATTTGCAAATTGCTCAGGTGATGTCTTTTGGGAGTTTATTTTTAATTGTAGTTCTTCAATTTGCTTCTTGATACTCTCCACTGTTTTATTTTTCATTTCGTAAATTTCTTTCTTTTTATCTAGTTCTGATTTTATATCATTGATTAGTTGTATATTCTGGGTTTGATGAGTTTTATCATCATTTCAACTTTTGATCTCTATATTGTAGTTATCTTCTAATTCTTTGCAGTCTGGCATTGTTTCTTTTAGTAATTGTATCTCCGTTCAGACTTCACCTTCTTGTAATAATATTTGTTCTTCTTCTTTCATAATAGTTTCTGTTTTTAATTGAAATGTTTTATATAGTTTTTCTCTTTCATTGTCTCAATTAGTTGAGTTAAATGCTATATTAATATAATCTTTAAATTCTTTTTTTAATAAATCTTCTTCAGATATAGCTTCAGTTGTATTATCATTCTTCTCTTCTTCTTGCATTAACTCATCTGTATATTCTCAATATGTTGCTAATTCAGTCATCCAACCAAGGACAGCTATTAAATAATTCCAAGTATTTGGAGCACCAACTGCAGTTCAATGATTTTTATTTATATGTCCAGGATATTTTAAATCGCTTAAAATAGAAAAGACTTGCTCATCATTGATAGATGATAATTGTAATTCATTGTAATCAGGTAATATTTTGTAAGTTATAAATTTAAAGAGATCAAAAAAGGTATTACGTGATGGATTCTGTAAATATTTTTTAGTAATGGATTTATCATATGATTCTTGGATTAAAAAATCAAATATACTATTGATGTTATCTTCTTTAAATTTCGCATTTAAAATTGGACGAGGATCATTTGATTTTGAAAATGCTCATGAAGTATTTCTTGCGAAATTCAAGTTATTACTATTCACAAATGAGCTTCTTGTTCGAGAAAAATCATTTGGATTATTAGAATGAAACGATCTTGCTGATGTAGATAGTCTTTGTGAAGATAATGAAATGGGATTATTTCTCATTTTAAATTTAAATTTAATTATTTATTTAATACTAAAGTAATTTAAATACAAAGCAAAGGTAATTAATAAAATAATATATAATAAATTGAGCAACATATACAAAAAAAAATTTGAAAAAAAATAATTGTTGTTTTATTAAATAATTATTAATTAAAATAATAAAATACTCCAATTATTAATACATTAGATAATTTTATTATATTTATTATTCTTGATTGATTATAAGCATTAATAGATATTAAATGAAAACTATCCAATTAACTATTTAACAAACATTTAACTATTG
>JBOFSS010000093.1:0-1669 GCA_051651665.1 Mycoplasma sp. | reverse complement strand
TAAATGCTTCATATAACTTTGTTTCATCATTATTTATCAATGTGCCATTATGGTGGGAAATGAAATATCTAATTAATTCATTATACATTTTGTCATCGTTCATATAACTTGTGACTGAATATAGCATTTCTAATTTTTTATTTATTAACTTTTCAATATCATTAGTATTTTCTAGTTTCTTTTCAAAAGATTCAGACAATTTTGAAAAAAGGTAATTTTTAGCTAAATCATATGCTGTTAATTTTTTTCCGGTTGAGTTTATTTGTGCAAAAAGCATATGTTCATCAACATCATGATCCACACAAACTTCAGAGATTATTATTTTATTAAAGTTTGTTCAAAACAATTTAAGAGATGGTTTAATTTTACTCATCCACTTTTGAATAGAGAGATAATTTTGATAGTAATTGGTTTTTTTAATTGTTTCAGAATTAGAAGTGAGGTCGCCTTCAATGATTTTACAAAGTATTTCGCCGTCTTTTAAGCTGCTTGAATTAAATTCAAAATAAGTCATTAAATACTCAATTGATTGTTGTTCCCTTTCATCTAGCTCCTCTTTATTTTCTGAAATTACTTTTAAAATTATTCAAAGACTTGAGATACGTTGTTGTCCATCAATCACACTTTTGAATGCACCTCTATTTTTGAGTATAATACTTCCTATGTAATAATTTGATGTTTTAGAATTAAAAACATCTTCTAGAAGGTTAATAACTTCTTTGGAAGACCAAGTATAATCCCTCTGATAAAAGGGGATCATTAATTTATTATTATTTTGTAAAAATTCTCTTACAGTTTTCTTAGATATGTCCATAAATACAGTATAGCAGATAAGTTATTGTAAAATTAAATATATTTAATGAATTTGTTATAACTTTTTTTTAGTTTACATGTATAATTACATAGGAAGTGGACATATGAATTATTTAACAATTGAACAAATATCGAAAAAAACAGAATTAAGCATTAAAACAATTAGAAGAAGCATTGCTGCACAAGAGATTGTTGCAGAGAAAGTAAATAATAAATACGTAATTAAAAAATCAGAATTTGAATTATGATTTTCAAATTATAAAAATAAAGCAAAATTTGAAAAAAAATCAAAAGCGAGTATTGACAATAATAAAATTTTGAATTTTGTTGATATAAAGGAAAAATGGAATAAAGATGGATGAAAAGATCCAAAGTACAGGAACGGATATAAGTTTATCGACCTTTTTTCTGGTGCTGGAGGCTTGAGTTGCGGGTTTGTAATGGCCGGATTCACCCCTGTATATAGTGTAGAAATTATGCAACAAGCCGTTGAAACATACAGACATAATTTTGTTGATAAAAAGGGATTTAATGAATCGATAGAAACTCGAGATATTAGAGAAAAAAATATTAAAGATAATTTAATTTCAAATGTTAAAGATGAAAATGTTGATGTAATAATTGGTGGTTTCCCTTGTCAAGGTTTCAGTATGGCTGGAAACAGGATAGTCACAGATCCAAGAAACTCTTTATATCTAGATATGCTAGAAATAGTTAAAAACGTTCAACCAAAAGTTATAGTGATGGAAAATGTTACAGGTTTACGTTCAATGTTGAATGGAATGGTTGAACAAAAGATTATATCTGATTTTGAAGCAATTGGTTATCAAATAAATTCATA
The DNA here is from genome assembly GCA_051651665.1 of Mycoplasma sp. Taxonomy (GTDB): domain Bacteria; phylum Bacillota_I; class Bacilli_A; order Mycoplasmatales; family Mycoplasmoidaceae; genus Mycoplasma_L. The sequence goes on along the minus strand of JBOFSS010000093.1, from coordinate 15 downwards.
TATTTTAAATGCGGC
>JBOFSS010000092.1:0-3091 GCA_051651665.1 Mycoplasma sp. | reverse complement strand
ATGTTTGCTGATATTGATCTATCAAAATTATCATTCATTAATTTTTGCATTTAAATTTTGTAATACAAAATATTTAAAAATATTAAATCCTTTTGCCAATATTTGTAAAGTTGAAATTAAAGTTTGTTTTCTATATTATAAAACTTATGAAGAAGGCAGCATCACTTAAAAAATGTTAAAAAGATTGAACTGAATAATATTATATTTGTAATTGATGATAAAACAGGACTAAATATGAATCATTATTATAATTAGATAAACTTGGATTAGAAAATATACATCACTTTACTTCTAATAAAAAAAGGCTAAAATATAAAATTCATCAATTAACATACACAAAAAACTTACCACATAAAAAAAGGGGGGCATAAAGAATTGGTAATACCTTGAGTTGGAGGTTTGGAATATTATATTAAGACTTACGAAATGCAATAAATTTTCAAAAATAAAAACAGACTTTAATTAAGCAATGGTTCAATTATAGATGTTCATCTTTCATCAAATTCTTTTCTAGAAAATTTTAATGAATTAAGCTTTATTTGTTTTATGTCAAAATTTGTATTAATCGCTTTTTGGATTATCTCTATATAAGATTTTTCATCAAATTCAAACGGCAACATAACTCCGGATTCGCCATTAGATATTAACGATTTAGCTGATGAAAAAGAGTTTCTAACAATTACTGGGATACCTAAAATCAATCCTTCTACTAGAGATAATGGCATGCCTTCAAAGTTTGAAATATTTATTAAATAAGAACTTCTTTTTTGTAATATTTCAGAAATTTCAGATTTATCTTTAGGACAAATGAACTCAATATGCTTATATTTATTTAAGAAAATTTCTTCAGGAATATTATCAGAAACAAACAATAAGTCGATGCCATTGTTTTCGAACAATGAAATCAATAATTCAGAATTTTTAATTTCATTGCAAAAACGGCCTAAATAGGTTATTTTCTTCTTATTTGATATTGGTTGAGGGAGTTCAAAACTAGGGATATCTGCAAAAACTGGGGAAATATAATAATCCTTATTTTTAAAATATTCGGTCCAAAGCTCTCTATCACTTTCGGAAAAAACAACAATTTTTTTATTGTAAATAAAATGAGAATTTAGAGAAAGTAAATTATAGGCGATCTTTTTGAATTTATTTACATTCAAATAATTTTTTATTCATACAAAATTTGTGTGTTGAATAGAGATAGATTTTTTAGATAATTTTTTAACACCTGATTGAACATTTAAATTATAAATTATTAAGTCGTAATTATTTTTTTTATCCAAAATTTTAATACTTTTATTCCACATAAATCTTTGAATTATATTTTCGATAGGAGTTCATGTTTTCATAGAAAAATTTAATAATTTTTTTGACAACCCTTTAATGGTATTGCCCACTTTATGATTACTCTCAAATAAAAAAAACATTTCTTTACCATTGTCATAATTGTTTTGAGTTGGGTTATATTTGCAACTTGAAAATTCATGAACATCACACCCTATTTTTTCAGCAATTGATATTAATTCTTTTAAATAGGTTTCGGTCCCACCTGTGTTTATTGATGAAAAGCCGGTGCAAATTAATATTTTTTTCATATGATATATCTTCTTTATGATACTATCATAACATTATGAAAAAGCATATGATATCTTACACTATAATAATTTCAGCATATAAAACTGATCCTTCAAATTTTAACGATTTAATTAACTCCATAAATAAAAATGATTATAAAAACTTTAACATCATTTTTCTAGATGATGGTTCAGGTGATGAACTATATAAACAATATGAACAAATACTTTTTAAAAATATCAAAAATCAGGAAATTATCATGATGAAAAATGATCAAAATATGGGAATTAACTATTCAAGAGATTTAATGATCTGCAGCAATCAAGAAAGGTTGAATGATTATTTGGTCACAATAGATTCAGATGATATGATTAGCAATCATTTTTTTTCCAAAATCAACGAAATTGTCTCAACCAACGATTATCCTGATGTAATAAATTTTACTTCAGCAAAGTTATTACATCAGGATAAAAATACTTTTGCAACAAGAAATGTTTCATTTTTGCCAAATGTGAATTATATTTTTAATCTTTTTTATAAATTTGATATAAATATTTTTAAAGAATCTGAATTTATAAAATTCTCCAAATCTAATGATGATATTGATATAAGTAATTTTTCTTTTTTTGCAATGTGTCTATTAACTCAAATTTCAGGACCTTGAAATTTAGTATATAAAAAAGACTTTTATTTAAAAAATAATTTAAAATTTTTAATTCCATCTTTAAATATTAATGATCCCATATGTAGAAATGTTGATTTTGCACCTTGCTACTCATTAATTAATTGTGAATTTGATTGTGTCTTTGTTAAAACAGAGGACTATTATTATAGAGAAGGAAGTCAATCATCTGTGACAAAAACCTTCAGAAATAAATCAAACAATATTAATCAATATTGTTTTGATATGATTAAATACAATCAGAATTTTAATAAAAATAATAAATATATAGATAACTTGTTTTTATATAAACATCTTTATAGTTGTGAATCTAAACGTTCTAACATTTTTAAAAAAGAATTTTTTAAAGGTAAATACATAAATAAAATAAATTTAACAAGAAATGAAAAATTTTTTATCAATATCACAAGAAGTAAGATGCTCATTTTCTTTTTTAAACTATTTTCTAAAATACTAAGAATTAATTAGAGATTTGAATATTTTTTTAAAAATGTTAATTTAAATAAATTTATAATTATATGTATTTTGAAAGATATTCAATAAATTCAAATTTTTTCATTTTTACCAATATCTAATTCATTCAATATTTGTTTGAAAATGATTGAATTCAAATTTAATGCTAATGATGCTTTTCTTAAAAATTCCACTAAATCAGCTTCATTGTAATCAGTTTGCAAATTTTCTACAAATGATTTTAGAGTGAACTTTATGAAGTCTTCATAAGTCATATTTAATTTATCGCAATTTGATGTAGATTTTTCATGAATATAATATCTATAAAGCGAATGATTTCTAAGAAATATTTTATTTTTAGAATAAAATAGACAATTT
>JBOFSS010000091.1:0-1775 GCA_051651665.1 Mycoplasma sp. | reverse complement strand
CTGAAGAATCAATGTTAAGAAGAAAATCTTGAATCAAAGCAGGTTGTAATATCTATAGTAAAAATGCTATGAAATCAAGACCCTTATCAATATGAACTTCTAAAGACGTTTGAAGATATATAAAAGATAATAAGTTAATCATTAATGAAGCTTATGGATTTGATCATAATAAAGATTTAGATAACCAATCCTTAAAGTTTGATAGATTAGGCTGTACAGCTTGTCCTTTTGGTTCTTCCATCGAACAAAGAAGAGTTTCAATAATGAAAGAAAAGCATGACAAAACTAATGATGTTAATGAATATAAAAGGTTAAATCGTTTTGAAATCCTAAAAAAGGATTATCCAAACTTATATTTAAGTCAAGTTATCTATAATGGAATGTATAAAATTTTAATCGATATGGAGATTAAGATTGAAAGAGATAAATTATATATGGAGTTATATGACCTGCGTCATAATCAAATTGAAGAATGGTACTCTGATAAAAACTTTAGAAACAACATTTTGAGCATCATGACTCAAATTGAAAATTATAAAAACCATAAACAAAAAGCTAGTACAAATGGATGAACTTATACATTAAAAGAATTCAACCAGGCAATGGACCATTTTGGATTAAAACATACTGAACTTAGCGAAGTTAATTTATTCATAAATAAGTTATTAAAAAATAATCAACTATAGTTGGTTTTAATTAGATCCTTAGATCATTACAATTATTTTATGAGTAAAGAACTAAAAGCCACATATGAAATGATTATTGGTTATAAAAATAGGCCTACAAATCACTGGTTAGCCATTGGTGAATTTATTGACAACTCAATTTCAAGTTATCAAAATAAAAATACATCAAACCCTGTAAACGGATTGATTATAGACATTGAAATTGATTCATCTGATTTAAAAAACAGAAAAGTAATAATAACAGATAATGCGAATGGTATGACTGCCAAAGGTATGGAAGATGCCACACAACCTAATGATAGAAAAGATAAAAGTGATTCTGATATAAATCAATATGGAGTTGGAATGAAACTCGGTTCTTTTTGATTGGGACAAGATTTAACTTTTTATTCTAAAGTTAAAAACGGTAAAGAACACAAATTATCCATAGTTACCTCAACGGCAGATTTAAATAGTTCAGTATCAGTTGAAGCGGTAGAATCTCGTGAAAATAAAATCAAAACTGATTCAGGAACAAAAATAATTGTTTCTAATGTTTATGATAATAGAGATTTATTAAGCCATGCTACAAAGGCATCAAAATTCGAAAGAGCTTTAGGGTGAAGATACTCACACTTACTTTCAAACGGATTAGTAATTAATATTCATTTTCGTAATGCGGACGGAACTAAGAATTCAGATAAACAAATTACACCTTTTATTAGAAAATATATGAGAGCTGAAGAATTATTTGAAATCGATCCGAAACGTAATAAAGATAAGAACTATATAAAACTCCAAAAAGAAAAACAAAAAAAACTTAGTAGAGATATAGATTTATTAATATCAAATATGAGTAATGACCATGAATTATTAAATAATAGTCTTTTGAATGAGGCTGTTAGTAAAATACAAAGAAATGAAGAATTAAAATTTTCAAAATTAATTAAAGTAAATAATAAATTAACTGCTTTAGAATTTGGTATCGTTTCTGAAGAATGCAATGAAGCAAAATTAAGTGAAATGTCTGGTGTTTGTGTTAAACATGCAGGTAGAGCGATCATGCATGGTCCAAATGATGACAACACTTTTTGTTTTCAATTCAAATAC
>JBOFSS010000090.1:0-10021 GCA_051651665.1 Mycoplasma sp. | reverse complement strand
CCTTTGACAAATATAAAAAATCAGAGTTTTATAATAACGAAACTCAACAAGAATTTATCCAAAAAATTAGAGAAGATGAAGAATTTGCAAAAAAACATGGTGATTTAGGTCCGGTTTATGGCAAACAATGAAGAAATTTCAATGGTGTCGATCAACTTTCAAAAGTGATTGATCAAATTAAAAATAATCCAGATAGTAGAAGGCTCATTGTTTCTGCTTGAAACCCAACAGAAGTTGATAATATGCTATTACCTCCATGTCATAGTCTATTCCAATTTTATGTTGAAGATGGGAAGCTTTCATGTCAACTCTACCAAAGAAGTGCCGATTTATTTTTAGGTGTCCCATTCAATATCGCTTCATACTCTTTACTAACTCATATGGTAGCTGCTGTATGTAATTTAGAAGTTGGAGAATTTATTCACACAACTGGAGACTGCCATATTTATAGTAACCACATAGAACAAGTTAATATACAGTTAAGCAGAACTCCAAAAAAGTTACCAAATCTCTTAATACCAGTCAAAAAATCTATTTTTGACTATTCATTTAGTGATATTAAATTAGATGGTTATGACCCAGACCCTTTTATTAAGGCAGAGGTTGCTGTTTAATGCTTAAGTTAATAGTTTGTGTTGATGCTAATAATGGAATTGGAAAAAATAATTCGCTACCATGAAATATAAAAGCTGAAATGCAGCACTTCAAAGAAACCACTACAAACCACACAATTGTAATGGGGAGAAAGACATTTGATTCAATCGGGAGAGTTCTTCCAAATAGAAGAAACATTATTTTTAGTCGTAATAAAAATTTGGAAATTGATGGTGCTGAAGTAACTGATTCAATTGAATTCATTTTAGATATTTCAAAAGAAACTGATGTTTTCATCATTGGCGGACAAGAAATATATAATTTATTTTCGGAGTATTGTGATGAGTTAATTATTAGTAGATTGAAAGGAATTTATGATTGTGATACATCACTCACTATAAACTATAAGTTCTTTGAACAAATTAAAAAAGAACAAAAAGAAGAGTTCTCAATTGAATACTGAAAAACTATAAAAAACAAAATTCTGAATGGAAAAATGACATCTAACATCATCAAGAAAGAGTTAAAAAATAAGTTAGATAATCTTGTGGTAAAATTTGCAACAAAACCAAAATTAGTTATTATTCAGGTTGGTAGCGACTTTGCAAGTGGCATATATATTCAAAATAAAATTAAGCTTGGAAAAGAAATAGGAATTAATGTAGAACATATTAAATTGAATGAAGAAATAAAAGAAAATGAGTTAATTGATAAATTAGAATCACTTAATGAAGATTCTGCAGTTACTGGTATTCTCATACAATTGCCATTACCGAAAACTATTGACCAAGACAAAATAGCTACATATATAAACCCAATAAAAGATGTCGATTGTTTTAATCCTATCAATGTTGGTCATATTTGAACTAATCCTTATTCAGATCTAGTAAACACTTTACCATGTACACCAAACGGTGTTATTGAAATACTTAAATATAACAATATTGAAATTGCATCAAAAGATGTTGTTATTGTTGGTAGAAGCAACATTGTTGGAAAACCATTAGCAAGTTTATTTTTAGCCGAAAATGCAACGGTTCAAATATGTCATTCCAAAACAAAAAACTTGAAGAGCAAATGTGAAGCGGCTGATATTTTAGTTGCAGCAGTTGGAATACCAAATTTTATCAAGTCAGATTACATTAAAAAAGAGTCTGTTGTTATTGATGTTGGAATTAATAGAGATGAAAACAATAAATTATGCGGTGATGTGGACTTCTTTGATGTTATTTCCAAAGTTGGAATGATAACACCTGTTCCAATGGGAATTGGTCCAATGACACTTGTAATGTTGATGAAAAATATTATATTTTGTTTCGAAAAACAAAATTCATAGATAATAATTATCGCTCGCATTTCAATAAGATGCATTGACAAATCTTTTTTAATGTATAAAATATATTAGTTATGAAAAATTTCCTAAATTCAAAGAATACTGGAAATGAATCATTTTTCAGCAGAATATTTGGAAATAAAGAATTCATTAAAACGCTTGTAAAATTATTTATTCCAGCGGCCCTTCAAGCATTAGTAGCAATATCAGTCAACTATGTTGATAATTTTTCACTTGCACTATTAATAAAAGATGATGTATCAGCTAACGCGGCAAAGGAAGCACTTGGTTTAGCGGCTCCTGCTATGAATTTTGTAGTTCTTACTACAATTGGATGATTAAGTGGAATTGGTGTTATGTTAAGTCAATACTTTGGAAATAAAGAAGTTGATAATGTTAGATCTACAACAAGTTTCAGAATATGAACTGCCATTGTTCTGCAAATTCCATTTATGTTACTTATGACACTAATGCCTGCTGAATTAATTACGCTATCTAGTAATGTGAGCTCAGGAAAATCATGGGAATATGCACAGATATACTTATTTTATTCTGCTTTCACTATGATTCCTTTTGCAATTGCTTATTCATTAAGTTTTTCTTTGCAAGAAACTAAGAATCCATTTATATCTTTTTTATCAGCTGCAATTGGTATGGCAACAAATGTTATTCTCGATCCAATAGCAATCATATTTTCTCCTGACGTTGAAACTGCCATAATGTTTGTAGCATTATCAACAGGTCTTGCAAGAATTATACAGATTGCAATAATAGTGGGGTACATCATTTATAAGAAAAATCCTTATCTATTATTTTACAAATCTCTAAATACTCCAATGAAACAAGTTAAAGTGATTATGAAAAATGGTATTATGGTTTTTATAAACGACACTATTTATTCTTTTGCAAATATGTTCTTGATGATTACTTTATTAACATTCAGGCCAGAAATCCATGATGCCACAACAAATTTAATGTTAATTATTCAGTTCACAACAGTCATATGGCCGGGGATGGCAACTGCTTCTTCTGTTTTAATAGGAAGTGAACTCGGTGCTGGTGATATTCCACAAGCTAAAAAAAATGCAAATATCTTGATGGTTTGAGGTGCTGGATTATCGTTAATCTTAGGAATGATATTGTTCATATTAGCCTTTTTTGTTAATCCAATATTATCACCTGCAGCATCTGATGAAATGAATATTTTGTCTAGAAATATGCAATGAATAATGTCTCCTATTCTAGTTTCACAAGGTATTTTTTCTATATGTTATTATTCATTAAGAGCAGGTGGTTCGAAAGCAGTTTATTTAATAGATGCTAGTGTTATGATTTTATGGATTATAATAATGGCATCAGTAACATTTACAAATGCTGCAGCAGAATGAGACCCATTATTATTTGTTTTATTATTAGAATCAAATCAAATTTTAAGAATGGTATTTGGAATCATTGCATACAAGAAAACAAATTGAGCTAAAAAGCTCACCCAAAATGAAGTAAATGTACTAGATAATTTGAAAGAACAAGTCTCAGAGGCTTTTGTAGCAGGTGTTTAATGAGTATAAGAAGTTTTAACGTAAAAGATTGAATAAAGGATTCATTTGAAAATCAAGGATTTAAAAAATTAACAGAAATTCAATCCAAAACATTACCATTGCTTTTAAATGACAAAAATATTATTGGAGTTTCATCAACTGGTTCTGGAAAAACTCTAGCTTTTTTATTGCCAACATTTAATAAAATTGAACTTGATAATAAATTACAAGCTATTATAATTGCTCCAACAAGAGAATTAGCAAGACAAATTTTCAGTCAAATTAATGAATTTAAAAAAGATCAACCTTTATTAAAAGCGCAACTATTGGTTGGGGGGAATGAAGTCGAAAAGCAACTTGCTAAAATCGTTCAGTCACCACCTCAAATTATTGTGACAACTCCAGCAAGACTACTAGATGCTATGCAAGACAAAAGAGTAGACTATTCACATGTCAGTACATTGATATTAGATGAAGCTGATATGTTGATGGATCTTGGATTTGGTAAAGATATTGAAAAAATCATTAGTTACATAGATTCAGAAAATTTACAAAAAATGGGATGAAGTGCCACTTTACATGATATGCTCTCTTCGAGATTAGCGAAATTTTATAAAAATACTAAAGTAATTCAAGTGGGAGCCTCAATATATAATAATGATAATATCAAGCACCATATCATTCACACTATAGATAAACATAAAGCATTAGACATCTTCCTAGAAAAATATAATCCATACTTATGTTTAATTTTTTGTAATAGTAAAAAATCAATTGAGGACTTAGTAAGAACATTAAAAGATAAAGGTATTTCTGTGACCTCTTTACATGCTGGATTAGATAGTAGACAAAGAAAAAATTCATACAAGAGTATTAAAAACTTTGAATACCAATATGTTGTTGCAAGTGATTTAGCAAGTAGAGGTCTTGATATTGATGGGGCGAGTCATGTTTTAAACTGAGACCTTCCAGAAACATCGGATTGATATGTGCATAGAGCTGGTAGATGTGGTCGTGGTAAATATAGTGGTGATTCATTTGTTATTTTTAACAGTGAACAAGAAAATGAATTATTCAATTTACAAAAAAAAGGAATTAAATTTGATCACTATAATGTTAAGGGTAACGACTTTGTAGAAAAAGCATATAAACTGAAGTCTAAAAAACTAATGTTTGATACAAAAACAAATGCCGAAATTAAAAAAGTAGTTTCTAAAAAAGTGAAAGTTAAACCTGGATATAAAAAGAAACAAAAAGAAGAGATTCAAAAAATTAAACAAAAATCGAAGCGTAAATATTTAGAATCTAAAATTAAACAAGATAGAATTAAAAAATATAAACAAAATAATTCTAATACTGAATATAATTAAAAAACAACTTTGTGCTAAAACACAAAGTTTTTAATTACCCACAATAATTAGCAATTTATTAATTTAGATTCTAAAATTTAATTATATAAATAAAAATAAATTTATTTCAAAAAAGTGAACAATATAAAAGTTTTAATACTGCTTTAACTTTATAACTTTTTATAGGTATATAATGAAATTAGAAGAATGTCTTAAGAGGTATTTATGAAATCAATTAATGTTTATAGTGAAATAGGTAAATTAAGAAAAGTTTTAGTGCATAAACCTGGTGATGAACTAAAATATGTAACTCCTGAAAGAAAAGATGAATTACTCATGAGTGCAATCATTGAAGTTGAACAAGCAAGAAATGAGCACGATGATTTTACAAGCATACTAAGAGACAATGATGTTGAAGTTGTTTATTTGGTAGATTTGGTAAAACAAACTTGATTAGTATCTGATGAAGAAGTTCAAAAAAAATTCATTGAGCAATGATTAGATGAAGGTGATGTTTTCGAATTAGATATCAGAAATAAAATAAAAAAATATCTTTCTGAAATAGCTTCCACATCTATCAGCCGAATGATCAAAAAAATGATGTCTGGAATCCTTTTTGAAGAAGTAGGATTAGAATCAAAAATTAATGGTGATGATTATATTGAATTAGTGATTGATCCTATGCCTAATTTATATTTCACAAGAGATCCATTCTCAAGTGTGGGAAATGGTATCACTTTACATAAAATGAAATATAAAACGAGACAAAGAGAAACTATATTTGCCCAATTTATTTTCAATAATCATCCTGAATATAAAGAAACACCTATATTTTATAATAGAGATGAAGAGTTCACAGTTGAAGGGGGAGATATATTCATTTATAGTAAAGACGTTCTTGCTATTGGGGTTTCTGAAAGAACAACCAAAGAAGCAATCATTAAAATTGCAAAAAATATCCAATCTAATAAAGAGTGCGAATTTAAAAAAATATTAGTAATTAATGTTCCTCACATGAAAAACCTAATGCATTTAGATACTTGATTAACAATGATAAACCATACAACTTTTCTATATTCTGGAAATATTATGGGAGTTTTAAAAGTTTGAGAAATTGACTTAACTATTAAGGAAATTCAAATGAATGAAAAAAATGATAAATTAGAAAATATATTATCAAATGTTGTTGGAGAGGGAGTTAACTTAATCCCAATAGCTGGAAAAAATGCCAAACATTTAGATATAGATATTGAAACAAATTTTGATGCAACAAATTATTTGGTTATTGAGCCAGGGATAGTGGTTGGATATGATAGAAATAAAAAAACACAGAAAGCCTTAGAAGAAGCTGGCATTAAAGTTTATTCATTTAACGGTAACCAACTATCATTAGGAATGGGATCTTCAAGATGTATGACAATGCCACTTTATAGGGATGATATAAAAAAATAAGACTAAAGTTTGTAACTTTCCTCTATTACTCCACCGCCCAAACATTGATTCCCATCATATAAGACTGCATATTGGCCCTTGGCCACATTATTTGAACCAATTGGGTAGTTAATCATTAACCTACCATCTAATAACTCGATAGAGCAATCAATAAATTTTTGCCTGTGTCTAAATCTTACTTTGAGATGATTAAAGTTTTTCGTTTTTGATATTCAATTAAAATCTAAAACAAGGCATTTATTAGATCGCAAATAATCATCTTTATATTTGTCCGAAACCACATATAAAATCTTATTATCAATATCTTTCTTGCAGACAAAATATTTATCTGATTGTCCCCCAAGTCCTAAACCATTATTTTGTCCGATCGTATAATACATAACACCAATGTGTTTTCCAATCACTTTATTTGTTTTGATGTCAATAATATCGCCAGGCATATTTGGTATATAGTTTTCAAGAAAATCTTTAAAATTTCTTTCTCCAATAAAACATATTCCAGTTGAATCTTTCTTATTTCATATTTCTAAACCATTAATTTTTGCGATTTCTCTAACTTCATCTTTAAGTAAATCTGAGAGTGGGAATAATGCATTACTAATTTGTTCTTGCGTCATTCCACAAAGGAAATACGTTTGATCCTTATTTTCATCCTTGCATGTATGCAATTCGCTATGATCGTCAAAGTGAATAACTTTTGCGTAATGACCAGTCGCTACATAATCGCAATTAAATTTATCTTTTGCATATTTAAGTAAGTGCCCAAATTTTATATAACGATTACAAAGTACATCAGGATTTGGTGTTCTTCCAGATTTATATTCTTCTAAAAAATGAACAAAAACTTCATCTCAATATTCTTTAACAAAATCAACTTTATAAATTGGTACACCAATTTTGTTCGCTACTTTTTGAGCATCTTCTCATTCATATTGAGAATCACATTTATCTTTTTTATTATCGTACTTTTCATTATTTACAAAACTATCTCAATTTTGCATGTAAACAGCTATTACTTCATGACCTTGACTTTTAAGTAAAAAACATGCAACAGCAGAATCAACACCACCACTTAAACCAACAACAACTTTCATTTTAATCTAAAAAAAACATTAGTTAATTAAACTAATGTCTTTTTATATTCCTCACTAATTTTTCACCATAATCATTAACTATAGTTACTTCATCATAATTTTTTCTACTAATTACAATTCTTCTTTTACCATCTTTATAATCTGGAAAATTAGACATTGTTTTTGTTGCTTTAATATTTGTCATACTGATTACCTATATTAATTATACACTATTTTTTAGTTTTTCTTTTCAAACAGAAATATGTAACTAATACAATTAAACCGATGAATAGTGAAGAGAAAGCAAAACAAATCGAACCTCTTTTATTAGCGTTTTTTCTAAGCTTCAATTGCACTTCATCACTTATTAACTCTTTTTGGTAAAATAATTCAATTTCACTTTTTCTTTTTTTATTAACTAAAAAGAAAACTAGATTATAAATAAAAGTTAATATAATTATTGATAACATAATTCAAACAGCATATACTGGTGCATAATTAGTTCCTTCAATAATTAAATATGTGAAGTCATTAATATAAAATGCTCATAAATTCATAAAGTAAGTAACGATATAAGTTGTTAAAATTCCCAGGCCAAGAAGCGTATAAATACTTAAACAAGTTCAATTTAAATTCAAATTAGCAGTAACTAATTTTTTATAAACTTTTGATATAGAAGTATATGGAATTTCTTTTTCAAAAAGATTATTATTCATTTTTCGCTCTTTTTTTAAGTTTCTATAATTCAAACCACAATTTGCAAATGAGAATAAGCTTAATAAACTAGTGACTACAGGCATTATTATTCAATATGGAGAAGTATCTTTATTGAAGATTGCAAATAATACATAACCTAATCCCGCTAAACTTACAACTGATAAAATTGAAACGAAGATAAATAAATATAATGATACATTAACTTCAAATCTAAAGAACTTTGGAGTTGCTTTTTTAAATTCTCTTCGTTGTTCTTTCTTTTGCTCTAAGAGTAATTTCTTTCTCTCTTTATTTTCTGTTTTTTTCTTTTGTTTTTCTAATATTCTTTGTTCTTCAATATTAACTTGAACTTCTGGCTGTTCACTAAGATTTAGTTTCTCAGTAATTTCTTCTTTTGCATCTTCATTTTTAAATAATATTTTTGATTCGATAAATTCATTACTACTTATTTCAAATTTATTTGGGTGTATATTTTTATTTACCAAATCATCATTAAGACCACTTGATGTTTGCTCGAACCTGACAGTTTTTAATTTATTGCTTCTTTTTTTAGTTGGTTCAGGATCGAATCTAATTGATGGTTCCTCATCATTCTTCAATCTGATTGTTTGATTATTTCTTATATATGAGTCAGGAGTATCACTTAATTCATCATCGATATTTAAATCAATTACAGGTTTTGTTCTATCGGGATCAGATTTAGACGAAAAACCTCACACTTCCTCCATAGGTTGAGATCAAATAGTTTCCTCAATGATTTCAACTTTTGAATTCTTGTTTTTATATTTTTCTTGTATTTCTTTAACATCAAATTCATCAGTGTTATCAAAAATTGTGAAATCTTTCATTTTATATCTCCTATATAAATTAATTTTTACATATTATTTTAAAATTTCAAACCACCTGAAACCTATTAATATATATTAATATTTTTTTTCATGCTTATATTCAAATAGTAATATTAAGTTTTTTAAGTTTATTAATGTTAATAATTGTCATTTTTTGTTTTTTTAATAAATCTCTTTATATAATATATAGAGAGGTAATTATGTCAACATTAAAAGGATCGAAAACTTGAGCTAATTTGCAAGAAGCATTTGCAGGAGAAGCACAAGCACATACAAAATATCAATATTATGCTAAAAAAGCATCAAAAGAAGGTTTGAACTTAATTGCTAGCATTTTTGAAGAAACAGCTCAGAACGAAAAAGAACATGCAAAACTTTGATTCAAAGCAATGCATGATGATGATGTTCCTGTAACAACGCAAAATTTATTAGATGCAATAGCAGGTGAAGATCACGAATCTCAAGTAATGTATAAAGAATTTGCTGAGATTGCTGATGAAGAAGGGTTTAAAGACATAGCCAACCTTTTTAGAATGGTTGGTAAAATTGAAACTGATCATTCAAAAAGATATAGTGAATTATTAGAAACTTTAAATAATGATAAATTATCAAATGCTGATGAACCAGTATTATGAATATGTACTAATTGTGGTCATTTATTTTTTGGCAAAACAGCGCCAATTTCATGTCCAGTGTGTAAACATCCACAAGGATATTTTGTTAGAGAAAATAGAAAATATAAATAATATGTCAAAAGGTAAATTAATAATAATAAGTGGCGTTTCTGGAGTTGGTAAAAACGCTATTTTAAACGAAATTTTCAAAGATAATAAACTCAACTTAATGTATAGTGTTTCAATGACCACAAGACCAAAAAGACTTGGTGAAGAAAATGGCAAAAATTACTTTTTTGCAACTAACGAACAATTTGATTCAGCTATTGAAAATGATGAACTTTTAGAATGAGCACCATTCTGTGAGAATAGATATGGAACTCCAAAAAAATTTGTTGAACAAAAACTAGCTGAAGGTGTAAACATAATTCTTGAGATCGAAGTTAAAGGTGCTCTCAACGTTATGAAAAAAGTACCTGATGCATTAAGTATTTTCTTGATTC